>JANLYK010000079.1:0-11822 GCA_031365595.1 Chloroflexota bacterium
GGCCCCTGCCTCCTCGATGATCTCGGCCACGGTCAGCATCGTGAGCGGATCCTTGGACGGCGGCTTCAGCACGATCGGGTTCCCGGTCGCGATCGCCGGGGCGACCTTGTGGGCGGCCAGGTTGAGCGGGAAGTTGAACGGGCTGATCCCGGCGATCGGGCCGATCGGGAACCGGCGGGTGATGCCCATCCGGCCCTTCGAGGCCGGCATCAGGTCGAGCGGGATCGTCTCGCCGATCATCCGCTCGGCCTCCTCAGCGCCGAGCCGGAACGTGATCACCGCCCGGTCGACCTCGATGAGGGCGTCCCGGATCGGCTTGCCGGCTTCCAGGCTGAGGAGCCGGCCCAGCTCCTCGCGGCGCGCCTTGATCCCGGCGCTGATGTTGCGCAGGATCGCGCCGCGCTCGTAGGCCGGCAGCGTGCGGGTGATCTCGAATGCCTTCACGGCGGCCTCGACGGCCTGTTCGTACTGGGCCTCGGTGGCGTGGAAGGTCGAGCCCGCCGGGTTGGCCGGGTCGGCCGGGTTGGCGACGATCAGGGGATCGTCGGACTCGACCCAGGTCCCCGCGAGAAAGATCGGATGCGGCTTGGCGCCGGTGGCGGTGGTCATCGGACGGTCGTGCTCCTGCGGACGGGGTCGTCGTGCCATTCTATCCACGCCCCCGACCAGGCCCCGCGCGAGGTCCAGCCCATGAGCCCGAAGAGCGCCAGCCCACTCCGCGACCTGCTCCGGGTGAAACCGGGCTCGAAGGTCCGTCTCGCGAAGATCGACCCGGCTGAGACCCACGGGCGAGACAAGGAGTCCACGGCGGATGATCTCGAGGCTGGGCTCGCTCGACTCACGGATCTCCAGGACCGGCTGTGGGCCGAACAGAAGCATCCCGTCCTGATCGTCCTCCAGGGCATTGACGCAGCGGGCAAGGACGGTTCAGTCAAGCACGTCATGAGCGCGTTCAACCCGATGGGCTGCACGGTGACGTCGTTCAAGGTTCCGACACCCATCGAGCTCTCCCACGACTACCTGTGGCGCGTCCACCAGCGGACGCCGGGCAAGGGCGAGATCGCGATCTTCAACCGGTCCCACTACGAGGACGTGCTCGTCGTCCGGGTCCACGACATCGTCCCGAAAGCCGTCTGGTCGAAGCGGTTCGATCAGATCAATGCGTTCGAGGAGCTCCTGACCTCGACGGGCACGACGATCCTGAAGTTCTTCCTCTGGATCGACCGGGACGAACAGCGGGCCCGGTTCCAGGACCGGCTCGACGACCCCGCCAAGCACTGGAAGTTCCGCCTCGGCGACCTCGAGGAGCGGAAGCTCTGGGATGACTACGAGGCGGCGTTCGAGGACGCGCTCGGACGCTGCTCGACGGATGCCGCGCCGTGGTACGTGATCCCCTCGAACCGCAACTGGTTCCGGAACCTCGCGATCGCCGAGATCGTGGGCGACACGCTCGACGCGCTGAACCCGGCCTATCCCCCGCCGCCCGAGGACCTCACCGGCGTCGTCGTCGAGTAGCCGCGCCGTCGACCGGCGCCACGGCCGTGGTTCGCGGCCGGTCTGCCCTCGGTTCGGGTCCGCGGGCCCGCTTACCCGTCGTGCGGGCAGTTCCAGGCCAAGACAACGCCGAACGTCTCCCGCTATGCGCGTCGCGCGCCGCGGAGGGCGCCTTGTCGAGCGTCCGACCCCTGGCATGGGCGCGACGATCGCCTGCAGGCCCATGTCCAGAAGATTGCCCGCCAATGAGGCCATCGCTCGCGTGGAGATACCCATCGGGCGGGTTCGGGACGTGCCATGTGTGAAGCGCAAGGGGCCCGAGTCGAACCGTTGTGCGAATGATTTATCCGGAGCCGGGGTCGGCGAGTCGCCGTGCGGAGCCTCGCGCACCGCGGGTCTACCTGGACGCGGACCTCGATCCGGATCGGAGCGATCGCTCGGGTCCGGGACGACGTGACCAACGCCCACGCCGCGGCGCATGGCCATCGGGCTCGGCGTGAAGTGGCGTCGAGCTTTCAGGCTCGATCAGCTCCCGTGACGCGATCACCCCGATAAGCGGCAGTGAATTGCGTGGCGCCACGATGGGCGCGTGCATCAGCCCATAGCGCCGTCCGGACGGCGCTCCGCGCACGAAATCGCAGTCGCGCAGGCGGTCGACGACGTCGCGAGGAGGTTCGGCGGCATGATCAAGACGGCCCGGGTGCGCCGCAGGCTGACGCAGGCGGAACTCGGTCTCAACGTCGGGATCAGCCAGAGCGAGGTCAGCCGAATTGAGCTCGGGCTGGGGCGGGCGGTCCCGCTCACCACATGTATTTCGCTCGCGCTCGAGCTGGGTTTGCGGCCGCGGTTCGATCTCGCCCGGGACTGGCAAGAGGCGCCTGCCGACGCGGGTCACCTCACGATCCAGGAGCTGCTCCTTCGACTTGCCCGGGCGACGGGCTGTCCGCGGACCTTCGAACTGGCGATCCGACCGAACGATCCCGCGCACTCGATCGATGTGTTCGTCCGCGACGATCTCCGCCGTCGACTGCTCGTCGAGGAAGCCTGGAACTCGTTCGGCGACATCGGCGCGGGCGCCCGGTCGTTCGATCGGAAGATGGCGGCTGCTCGTGACCTCGCCGTCGCCATCGGAGGCGATCGCCCATACGACGTCGCCGGAGTGTGGGTGGTACGCGCCACGCGGCGAAACCGGGAGTTGATCGCGCGTTACCCCGAGGTGTTCGCGACGAGGTTTCCGGGCTCATCGGCCCAATGGGTCCGAACGTTGAAGACGGGTGATCCGCCGCCGAGCGAACCCGGCTTGGTCTGGACCGACATCGGGGCGACCGACATCCATGCCTGGCGGCGCCCGCGACAGGGTCGCTGACTGGTACGACGCTTCCTCGACGCGACACCCGAGGGGCGGGTATTCGTTGGGGAACGGATGACGGGAGCCAATGCTCCATCCCTGTGGCCGGCCCTTCTGACGCTGTCGACCCGCCGGGCGGGTCAGTTCGAGCCACAAGCGCAGCGCCGGTCGTCAGCGAGTGGGCTGAGGAGGCCCTTCCGGTCAGTGCAAGGCAGGAAATACCCGTGGAGCGGGCGTCGCGGAGCGCAGCCGTGCGGGGCGAGGGGCGTGGGGCGTGGGGCGTGGGGCGCAGCCGAGCGGGTCGAGTAGGGCGTCGACCTACTTCTTGCCCCCGAACAGCGTCCCGAACACGCCGCGCAGGAAGTCCTGGCCGGCCTTCGAGGTGATCACCTTGCCGGCGGTGCTCACGCCGGTCTTGACCATTCGATTGCGTTCCTTGGCGTCCTCGCGGGCCTGGCGGGCGGCCGTCGCGCGGGCCCGTTCCGCGGCGCGCTGGGCGGCGGCCATCTCGCGCGCCTGGCGGGCGATCTCGCGCTGCTGCTGGGCGGGGGTCATCTGATTGAGGCCGCCGGCCGTCGTGGCGGGCACGCCAGCGGCCATCGCCTCCTGAGCGGCGGCATTCGCGGCGGCAGTCTTGGCCGCGGCCAGGCGTCCGGTGATCAGCTCGTGGGCGCTCTCTCGATCGATCGTGGCTCCGTACTTCGTCGAGAACGGGCTGGCCGCGATCCGGGCCTGGAGGTCCGCGTCGGGCAAGGCCGCCATCAGCGAGTCCGGGGCGAAGAGGCGGGTGGCCGCGAGCGGCGTCGGGATGCCCTTCGGCGACAGGACCGTGACCAGGGCCTCGCCGGTCCCGAGCGAGGTGATCGTCTTCTCGACGTCGTAGTGGCTCGTCATCGGGAACGTCCGGGCGGTCTTGCGCAGGGCGTCGGCGTCATCGGGGGTGAAGGCCCGGAGCGCGTGCTGGATCCGGTTGCCGAGCTGGGCGAGGACCGACGAGGGAACGTCGGTTGGCGCCTGGGTGACGAAGTAGACCCCCACGCCCTTCGATCGAATGAGGCGCGCCGTCCGCTCGATCTGCTGGAGGAGTGCATCCGACGCTCCGTCGAACAGGAGATGGGCCTCGTCGAAGAAGAAGCACAGCTTCGGCTTGGGCAGGTCGCCGACCTCGGGCAGCGTCTCGTAGAGCTGAGCAAGCATCCAGAGCATGAACGTGCTGAACAGGCTCGGCTGGTCCATGACGTCGCGGAGTTCGAGGACCGAGATGATCCCGGCCCCGTCGGCCGTCGTCCGGAGAAGGTCGGCCACCTGGAACTCGGGCTCACCGAAGAACGTGTCGGCCCCCTCCTGCTCCAGCACGACGATCGAGCGCAGGAGAACCCCGACCGATGCCGAGGACATCCCACCGTAATCGGCGAGGATCGGCTTGCCCTCGTCCGATGCCAGGAACTTCAGCGTCGTCGCGAGGTCCGGCAGGTCGAGCAGGGGCAGATCGTTGTCGTCGCAGTACTTGAAGACGAGCGACAAGATCGAGGTCTGGGTCTCGTTCAGGCCGAGGACCTTGCCGAGCAGCAGCGGTCCGAAGCTGTGGACGGTCGCCCGGACCTGGGCGCCGAGCTTGCCCGACAACGACAGGAACTCGACCGGATGACCGGACGCCGCGAATGGCGCCTCGAGGGACGCCATCCGCTCGATGACCTTCGGGTTCGCCGGGTCGCCGGGCATCGCGATTCCCGTCACGTCGCCCTTGATGTCCGAGATGAAGACAGGCACGCCGACCTTCGACAACTCGCCCGCCAGGAGCTGGAGAGTCTTCGTCTTGCCCGTGCCGGTGGCGCCCGCAATGAGCCCGTGGCGGTTCATCATCGCGAGTGCGACCTGGACTCGACCCGCGTTGAACAGCTCCCCGTCGAGCATCGGGCTGCCGATTGTCAGGGCCGGCTCGCCGAGCGCGTAGCCCTTGGTCATCTCGTCGCGGAAGGCCTGATCCATCGTCGCTCCAGCAGTGATCGGGGCCGGTGGTGGGCGGTGCCGAAGCGTATCATCGGGCGCCACGGCCGCCGGCCGCTCGAGTGAGGGTCCACATGAAGATCGACGAAGTTGAAGGCATCGGCGCAACGTTCGCCCAGTCGCTGTCGGCAGCTGGCGTCGGCTCCACCGACGCGTTGCTGGAGAAGGGCGCGACAGCCGCAGGTCGGAAGAAGCTGTCCGAGGCGACCGGCATCTCCGAGTCAATGCTCCTCAAGTGGGTCAACCACGCGGACCTGATGCGTCTCGACGGCGTCGGGTCCGAGTACTCCGATCTCCTGGAGGCGGCCGGCGTCGACTCGTGCGCCGAGCTCGCCCGGCGGAACGCCGCCAACCTCGCGATCACGTTCCAGGAGCTGGATGCGGCCCGCCCGAATACCGTGCGCCGGGTGCCGTCCGAGGCGACGGTCGCCGGTTGGATCTCCCAGGCGGCCAAGCTCGGCAAGGTCGTCGGTCACTAGGTCCCCGCACAGGATGGCGGAGAGGACAATGGTTTCCGAGTTCCGAGGGTTTCTGCTCAAGACGAACGCGCTGGCGCTGGCCGTCGGCGTCATCATCGGGACCGCGCTCGGCACGGTCGTGAACTCGCTCGTCAACGACATCGTCATGCCGCCCGTCGGGCTGCTGCTGGGCGGCGTCGACTTTGCGGCCCAGCAGGTCGAGCTGAAGGCCCCGACGGTCGCCGGCGACGCAACAACAGGCATCTACCTGCGCTATGGCGCGTTCATCAACGCGATCATCGCCTTCCTGGTGATCTCGTTCGTCGTGCTCCAGATCAGCAAGATGTTCGTGAAGGAGGAGGCAACTCCGGAGGCGAAGACGTGTCCCTTCTGCAAGGAAGCGAACGCGCTCGACGCCACGAAGTGCCGGGCCTGCGCGAGCGCCATCTGATCTCAGAAGCGTAGCGACCGAGCCCGGGCCGTCACGCCCGGGCTTCGTCATGTCCGGACGATCCGGACCTACTCCTCCCGGGCGCGCGGGTACGAGCCGAGCACCCGGACCATCTCCGTTTCCGCGCGGAGGTCGTCGAGCGCCGCGGCACAGTCCGGGTCCTCGGCCGCCGCGTCCACGTCGACCCAGAACACGTACTCCCAGCGGGCGCGCCGCGCCGGCCGCGACTCGAGCGAGGAGAGGTTGACCCCACGGCCGGCGAATGCACCGAGGCAGCGGTTCAGCGAGCCCGGCACGTTCCGGACGGCGAAGACGAGGGTCGTTTTGCGAGGCGCGTCGGGCACACCGCCCAAGGGCGCGACGGCCAGCGGGGCCACTGCTCCGCCCGACCCGCGTGCGAGCACCGCGAACCTGGTCCGGTTCTCGCCGCCCGACTGGACGTCGGCTGCGAGGATCTCGAGTCCGTACAGCTCGGCCACGCGGGGCGACGCGATGGCGGCGGCACGTCGCTCGTGGCGTACGGCGATCATCCGGGCGGCGCCCGCGGTGTTGTACGTCGTCATGACCTCCCACGCCCGGGACCGGAGGAACGCGTCCGCCTGAGCCAGGGCCTGCGCATGGCTGTACACCCGCTCGATCGCGTCGAGGGACTCGCCGGGCAGGGCGAGGAGTGCAAGCCGGACCGGGACGGTGACCTCACCGACGATCCGGACGTCGCGGTCGTAGAACTCGGCGAGCAGGTCGTAGGTCTCACGGATCGTGCCGGCCAGCGAGCTCTCGATCGCGACGACGCCCGCCGCAGCCGATCCGTCGGCAACGGCCTCGAACACGGCGCGCCACGTGGGCACCGCGATCCGTTCGCTGCCTTCGCCGGAGTACCGGAGGACCGCCTCCTCGGAGAAGGCGCCCGGCTCGCCCTGGAACACGACTGTGGCGATGTCACTCATCCACGCAGTGTCCTCGATCCGGTGAGCGCCGCGGAGCCGGCGACGACGGGGCCGCGGGCGACATCGCTCATACGACAGCCACTCCTGCACTCGGCGGCCGCTGCGTGTCCACCGGTGTCTCCGGGCGCCGATCCCGGCTCATTCGACAGGCACGACCGCAGATGAGGCGTCCCGGTCCGTGTCTGAGGCAGGACCGATGTCTAGTGCGCTGGTGGCTGTCGTTTGATCGTCGGGGTCGCGCCGGGCCCGGCGACAGCCCAGGGGCGACCGAAGGTGGAATGCGGGCGGCGCGGGCGCCACTCCCTAGTGGTTGAACCAGTCGGTCGTATCGATCTTGCCGGCGTCCTCGTCGAGCTCGGCCCGCTGGGCCTTGGCGGTCGGCTCGCTGACCCGGGCTCCCTTGCGGTTGCCGGCCGTCTCGGTCGCGCCCTGCCAATGCTCCTCGGCGAGCAGCTCGTTGATCGCGTCGATGTACGCCTCGATCGAGGCGGCGATGATGTTCGTCGAGGTGATCTCGCCGGTGTAGCGCCCGGTCCCGCGCGGCCCGGCGACATCCGACGGCGGCGCGATCACGACCGTGACCTTGCCCTCCGCGTCGGGAGCATCGCCGAGAGCGAGGACGGTGTAGCCGACGAGCCGCGGGTGACCCGCGAGGACGTCCTTGAGCGCGCCGTCGACGGCACGGAACAGGGCGTCGATCGCGCCGTTGCCCTCGGCCGACGCCCGCCACTGGTGGTCGCCGGCCGAGATGACCACGGCCCCACGCGAGTTCGCGTTCGAGCCCGACGTGACCGTCCAGCGGGCGAGGTGGAGCGTGTCCGCCGGATCGCCGGCGGGGCTCGTGGCGGCGGTGCTACCGCTGCCGGCGGTACTGCTGTCGGCCATCGGTTACCTCCCGGTCGTGGACGCCGCGGTTGCGACTGACGCCGTCGTGAAGTGTCGTTCGTCGCGGCGACGGAGCTCGCCACCCGACTTCCAGATCGCGTATTCGAGCGAATCGGCGAGGGCCTGGGCCGACGCCGCGATGATGTTCGTGTCGCTGCCCATCGTCGACCACTCGAGCGTCCCGTTGGATGAGTCGATGATGACCCGCGTCCGAGCCGCGGTCGCCGAGTCGCCGTCGAGGATCCGGACCTTGTAGTCGTACAGGTGGACGGCGTCGAGCTGGGGGTAGAACGCCCGGAGTGCCTTGCGCAGCGCCGCGTCGAGGGCGTTGACCGGGCCGTTGCCGTCGGCCGCGGTGTGGAGGACCTCGCCGTCGACCTGGACCTTGACCGTGGCCTCGGCCAGGAGTTCGCGCCCCGAGCGCTGCTCGACGAGGCACGTATAGTCGAGGATCGTGAAGGGGGCGAGGTAATCGGCCTGATGGCGCCGGATCAGGAGCTCGAAGCTCGCCTCGGCGCCTTCGAATGCGAGCCCCTCCGACTCGAGCTTCTTGACCAGCTCGCTCAGGACCTTCGGGTCGATCACGCCCTCGAGCTGGTGACCCAGCTGCTCCGCCCGGATCCGGGTATTCGCCCGGCCACCGAGCTCGGACACGACAAGCCGGCCGGCGTTGCCGACTGCCGTCGGATCGATGTGCTGGTAGCTCCGCTCGACCTTGGCGACCGCGGCTCCGTGGACGCCGCCCTTGTGGGCGAACGCCGACCGCCCGACATACGGCTGCCAGTCGTTCGGGTTGAGGTTGGCGATCTCGGCGACCGATCGGCTGAGCTCGGTCAGGCCGGCGAGCGCGCCGCCACCCTCGGGCAGGAGCTCATGCGAAGTCTTGAGCGCGAGGTTCGCAAGGATCGAGACCATGTTCGCGTTGCCGGCCCGTTCGCCGTAGCCGTTGATCGTGGCCTGGACATGGCGGACCCCGGCGGCGACCGCGGCCATCGAGTTCGCAACGGCGAGCTCGGCATCGTTGTGGGTGTGGATCCCCCACTCGATCGGCGCGTGGGCGGCGTCCGGATCGCTCTCGAGCGACGCGCGGACGTCGGTCACGATGTCGACCAGCTCGCCGGTCATCGTCCCGCCGTTCGTGTCGCACAGGACGAGCGTCCGAGCGCCGGCCTGACGGGCCGCGCGGAGCGTGGCCAGGGCGTACTCCCGATCGTCGCGATAGCCGTCGAAGAAGTGCTCGGCGTCGTAGACGAGCTCGCGGCCGCGCTCGACGATGAACCGGACCGAGTCCGCGACCATGTCGAGGTTCTCCTGGGGCGTGGCGCCGAGGACCTCGGTGACGTGGAGCAGCCAGCTCTTGCCGAAGATCGTTACGACCGGCGTCTCGGCGGCGACGAGCTCGCGGAGGTTCGGATCGGTCTCTGCGGTGTTCGAGCGATGGCGGGTCGAGCCGAACGCGGCCAGCCTGGCGGTCTTCCAGGTCATTCCCTGGGCGGCCTTGAAGAACTCGATGTCCTTGGGGTTCGAGCCCGGCCAGCCACCCTCGATGTACGGCATTCCGTACTCGTCGAGCATCCGGGCGATCCGGAGCTTGTCGGCCAGGCTGAGGGTGACGTTCTCGCCCTGGGTGCCGTCGCGCAGGGTCGTGTCGTAGAGGGTGACCGGGCGGTCGGAGGTGGTCGGCGTGTCCGCGCGGCCGCTCATGCCGCGACCCCCGTCCGGAGGCCGGCCACGATCGCCTCGGTCATGTCCGTCGTGCCGACCCTGCGCAGACCAGTGTCATCGCCGCTCGGGGGGAGAAGATCGGCTGTCCGGTATCCGTCGGCCAGAGCCGCCCCGACGGCTGCCTCGATCGCCACCGCGGCATCCTCCCGGCCAAGCGACAGGCGGAGGAGCATCGCTGCGGACAGGATCGTTCCGATCGGGTTGGCCAGATCACGACCGGCGATGTCAGGCGCCGAGCCATGGATCGGCTCGTACAGCCCGAAGGTGCCGTGGGCCGTTCGGCGCTCGCCGAGCGACGCCGACGGGAGCATCCCGAGGCTGCCCGCGAGCACGGCGGCCTCGTCGCTCAGGATGTCGCCGAACAGATTCTCGGTCACGATCACGTCGAAATCCGCCGGGCGACGAACGAGGAGCATCGCGCACGAGTCGACGAGCTGGTGGACGAGCGTGATCTCAGGGTGGGCAGCGCCGACCTCGTTGGCCACGGTCCGCCAGAGCCGCGAGGTCGCGAGGACGTTCGCCTTGTCGACGCTCGTGACGTGGCGGCGCCGGCCGGCCGCCAGGGTGAAGGCGAGCTCGACGACGCGCCGGATCTCGGTGTCGCTGTATGGCAGCGTGTCGAGCGCCCGGCGCGACCCGGGAGCGCCACTCGCCTCCTCGCGCTCGCCGAAGTACACGCCGCCGGTCAGCTCCCGGACGATGAGCAGATCGACGCCCTCGAGGAGCTCGGGCCGGACCGGCGACGAGGCGATCAGGGCCGGATGGACGCTGACCGGACGGAGATTCGCGTACAGTCCGAGCCCGCCGCGCAGGGCGAAGAGGGCCTGCTCCGGACGAACCGTCGCCGACGGATCGGACCATTTCGGGCCACCGACCGCGCCGAGCAGGATCGCATCGGTCGCCCCGCACGCCTCGACGTCCTCGGGCCGGATCGCGATGCCATACGCGTCGATCGCAGCCCCGCCCACGAGAAGCTCGGACCAGTCGATCGCGAAGCCGAAGGCGGACCCGGCAGCATCGACGACGGCTCGCGCGGCCGCGACCACGTCGGGCCCCACCCCGTCACCGGGGATCGTGGCAACCCGGTAGCGAGCCTCGCTCACGGCAGGTTCTCGGCCGCGCGCTGCCCGACGAATGCGACATCGACGCCGTTGATCTCGGCGCCGTGGAGCTTGTTGACCGCGACGATGTAGCCGTCGAGCGACGCCTCGATGATGTTCGTCGACAGCCCGTGGCCGGACACGATGAGCGCCCCGGGACCCTCATCGGACGACCGCCGGCAGCGGACGAGCACCTGGCCCTGGGCATCCTCGCCGGCCGAGACGGCCTTGATCTCCCAATGGGTGAGCACGGGATGCCAGCCGAGCTGGCCGTGGAGGGCCTGGTCGACGGCCGAATACAGCGCGTCGACCGGACCGTTGCCGGTCGCCTCGGCCGAGCGGTCCTCGCCGCGCACGGTCAGCGTGACCGAGCCCGTCGCGTTGCCGCCGTGCGAGGACGTGACGCTCCAGCCGACGAGCTCGACCGAGGCCGGGACCTCCGACGCGCGCTGCTCGACGAGGGCGAGCAGGTCGGCGTCCGTCACGTCCTTCTTCGCGTCGGCGAGGGCGATCGCCTGGCGGTAGAGCGTGTCGAGGGCCTCGCCCTCCACGTCATGGCCCAGCTCACGGAGCTTGCCCTGGAGGCCGCGCCGGCCCGACAGCTTGCCAATCGTCAGCTGGCTGCCGGTCAGCCCGACCGACTGCGGGGTCATGATCTCGTAGGTCAGCGGATGCTTGATCACGCCGTCCTGGTGGATCCCGGACTCGTGCGCGAACGCGTTGCCGCCAACGATCGCCTTGTTCGGCTGGACCGCGAACCCGGTCAGGTAGCTCACGAGGCGCGAGGCGGCCGTGATCTGCTCGGTCTGGACGCCGCTGACGAGTTCGGGGAACTGGGTCGGCCGCGTCCGGAGCGACATCACGACCTCTTCGAGCGAGGCGTTGCCGGCTCGCTCGCCGAGGCCATTGATCGTGACCTCGACCTGGCGGGCCCCGGCCTGGACGGCGGCCAGGGTGTTGGCGGTGGCCAGGCCCAGGTCGTTGTGGCAATGGATGCTGACCGTGGCGTCGCGCCCGACGAGGTCCACGACGCGCTTCGTGAGCGCCCCGAACTCGGACGGGATCGCATAGCCGACCGTGTCCGGGATGTTGACCGTTGACGCGCCGGCGGCGACGACCGACTCGTACACCTGGAGGAGGAACTCGGTATCGGTCCGCGAGGCGTCCTCGGCACTGAACTCGATCTCGGCGTCCGTGCCGAGCGCCTCGCGGCCGTAGCGCACCCAGCGAACCGCCTCGGCGAGGGCCTGCTCGCGCGAGATCTTCAGCTTGTGCTTGAGGTGGATGTCGCTCGTCGCGATGAACACGTGGAGATGCGGCCGCTCGGCGATCCGGATCGCCTCGACGGCCCGCTGCGGATCTCCGTCGCGGCAACGGGCGAGGGCGGCGACCGCGATCCCGCCCTTC
>JANLYK010000076.1:0-11847 GCA_031365595.1 Chloroflexota bacterium
GCCTCGTCGATCGTCATCGGGGCGTCCGGGGGGACCTCGGGCGCGTCCGCGACGATCACCTTCTGGCGGCGAGTCGGAGCGATCGGGACGTCGACGCCGGCGAGCGCGGCGGTCCGCGCGAGGAACGGGCCGGTGGCCAGAACCACCAGGGGAGCTGCAATTGCGCCGTCGTGGGTTTCGACTGCGACGATCCGCCCGCCGACGACGCGCAGGCCGCTGACCCGCTGGCCGAGAACGAACGTGGCTTCGGAGGCGCCGGCCGGCCGCTCGACCCCGGGACCGCCGCTCGCGGCAAGGGCGTAGCCCCAGGCGAGCCCGACCTGGTCGATGAACCCATCCCCGGCCCGGAAGCGGGCCGAGACGACCGACTCCGACACGTACGCGAACCGACGCCGCACCTCGTCGCCGTCGAGCAGTTCGACGTCGGTCAGGCCGAAGGCGTGCTGGCGGGCGACGAGCTCGCGCTGGCGGACGGCGCCGTCCTCGTCGCGGGCACAGAAGAGGTAGCCCTGCTGGCGCAGCCCCACGTCGTAGCCGGGCAGGCCGGCACGGGCGGCGAAATCGGCGTAGAGCTCGACCCCCTCGCGAACGAGGGCGACCTCCTCGGCGTTGTCGAACTGGAGGCGGAACGCGCCGGTCGCGGCGGGCGTGGTCAGGGTCGCCGGCCGTGGACGGGCATCGACCACGACCGTCCGGAGTCCCGCCTGGGCCGCCCGGAACGCAGTCGCGCAGCCGACGACGCCGGCCCCGACGACGACGAGGTCGGCTGTTGACGGGAGGATGTCGGTCGCGCGCAGGCGGTAGCGGGGCGGATCAGATGGCATCGCGCCGTATCATCGCCCTCATGTCCCCCCGCCTGCGCCGTCGATCCGCCACGCGCCGAATCGGTCGGGCCGATGGCCGCCGACGTACTGTGCTGGTCGTCTTGACCGGGCTGCTCATTGCCGTCCTCGCCGGCTGCGGCGGTCCGCCGTTCGACCCGACCGGGCCGTGCACGACCGATGGCAGCGTGACCGGCGCGTACCCGGAGCTGGAAGCCGCCGTACCGTCCGCGTACCGCAGCACGCCGCCGAACGCGCTCGACTCCGGCCGAGCCTGCACGCCGGCAGGCCTCGGGACGCTGGCGACCCACGGCGTGGACGAGCTGCGCTTCGCCGGCGCCACGTGGGAGGTAGGCAGTGACAGCGGCGTCTCCCTCGCGGTCTTTACGGACCCGAGCGGCCCGGCCCTCGATCCTGCCTGGGTCGCCGAGTTCTACGAGACTGGGGCCCGAGCCGGCAAGAAGGTCGAGTCGGTGACGGCGGGCGACTACGCGGTGACCGACCGGATCAACGGCCGGCGGATCGACGTGCTCAACGGCGAGTCGTACCAGACAATCGTGGTCTGGGAGCGAAACGGCCAGGTTGCGGTCGCGCTCGTCGCCAACTCGATCCGAAGGGTCGAGACGAAGGAGGCCCATGAGGTCGATGTCCGGGCCGCGATCGATGCCTTCGGGACCTGATCGATGGCCTGCGTCGCAAGGCAGCCGTCACGCGGGGTCCGCGAGGGCGGGTGCGCGCGCGCTGCCCCATGACGCATGATCGAGGAATGCTGAAGACCGCCGCCCGGATCCTGCTGCTCCGCGTCCTGCCCCGCCGGCTTCTCCCGATCGTCACGATCGCCGAGGCCGTCCTCCTGATCCGATCGGTCCGCAACCGCTCGAAGACGAAGGTCAACGATCCGGCCGCCTCGCGGACGGCGCCGCCACGGACCGCGGCAGCCGGCTCGGATGATCCCGCGGACGCCCTTCGTCCCAACTGACCCGGTGACCCGCCTGGCCCGTCAGCAGCCCGTGCTAACGTCCGCCCCATGACGTGGTCGGCACGCAAGCGCGCCTGGGAGGCCCACCGCCTCGCGTCGGCCCTCGAGCGCGCCCCCGAACGTCAGGCCCGGTTCAGCACGATCAGCGACACCACGATCGACCGGCTCTACGGCCCGTGGTCGTGGCAGCCCGCGGCCGACGGCAGCCCGGTCGGTGGCGGCGGACCGACCCTCGTCGACCATCGCGGGGATCGCCTGCGCAACGACGAGGGCCGCTGGGACGATTTCGACCCGCTCCGCGACGTCGGCCTGCCCGGCGAACCGCCCTTCACCCGGGGCATCCACCCGACCGGCTACCGCAGCCGGACGTGGACGATGCGGATGTTCGCGGGCTTCGGCGCTGCCGAGGACACGAACGCCCGGTTCCGCTCGCTCCTTGCCGCCGGCCAAACGGGCCTGTCGATCGCCTACGACATGCCGACCCTGTACGGCTACGACACCGACGATCCCGAGGCCGAGGGCGAGTTCGGGACGTGCGGCGTCGGCGTCAGCAGCCTGGCCGACATGGAGGTCCTGCTCGCCGGCCTGCCCCTCGATCGCGTCTCGACCTCGATGACGATCAACAGCCCGGCCGCGCCGATCTGGGCGATGTACATCGTCGCGGCCGAGAAGGCCGGGGTCCCGCGGGCTGCCCTCGAGGGCACGCTCCAGAACGACATCCTCAAGGAGTTCGTCGCTCAGAAGGAGTTCCTCTTCCCGCCCGAGCCGTCCATGCGCCTCGTGACCGACACGATCGAGTTCGGGACCAACGAGATGCCGCGCTGGAACACGATCTCGATCAGCGGCTACCACATCCGCGAAGCGGGCTCGACGGCGATCCAGGAGCTGGCGTTCACGATCGCCGACGGGATGGCCTACGTCGAAGCCGCCCTCGAGCGCGGCCTCCGGGTGGACGACTTCGCCCCGCGCCTGAGCTTCTTCTTCAACTCGCACTCGGACTTCTTCGAGGAGATCGCCAAGTTCCGGGCGTCGCGCCGGATCTGGTACAAGCTCATGACCGAGCGTTACCGCGCCGAGAACGAGCGCTCGACCTGGATGCGCTTCCACACCCAGACCGCCGGCGTGTCGCTGACCCCGCAGCAGCCGCTGAACAACCTGACCCGGGTCGGGATCCAGGCCCTCGCCGCCGTCCTCGGCGGGACCCAGTCGCTGCACACCGACGCCTACGACGAGGCGCTCGCGGTGCCGACCGCGGCGGCGGCCCTGCTCGCCCTTCGCCAGCAGCAGATCATCGCCGAGGAATCGGGGGTCGCGAACACGATCGACCCGCTCGGCGGCTCGTGGTTCGTCGAGGCCCTCACGAACGAGACCGAGCGCGACGTCTGGCGCTACCTCGACGAGATCGACCGGCGCGGCGGGATGGTCGCCGCGATTCGCGAGGGCTATCCCCAGCACGAGATCGCCGATGCCGCCTACCGCTATCAGCGCGAGTTCGATGCCGGCGAGCGGCGGGTCGTCGGGGTCAACGCCTACGTGGATGAGACCGAGCAGACCCCGATCCCGGTCCTGTCGGTGCCGCCGGGCTCGTTCGAGGCCCAGATGGCCCGCCTGGAGCGCACCCGCCGCGGGCGCGACCCGGAGGCGGTCGCCTCCGCCCTCGCGGGCCTGCGCGACGCGGCCTCACGGCCCGGCACGAGCGAGACGAACCTGATGCCCCACTTCATCGCGTGTGCCGCCGCCTATGCGACGCTCGGCGAGCAGTGCAACGTCCTGCGCGGCGTCTTCGGGGAGTACCGCGAACCGGTCCTGGTCTAGGGTCGCCGGCCGCGATCAGCCCGGACGGGCCCGGACCGCGAGCGCGCTGACCGCCACCGCGACCAGCCAGACGACGAGGATCGCGGGCGGGACCACGAGGGCCGCGAGCACGACCGCGATCAGCCCGCCGACCACGAGCACGCCTTCCGACCGGGCCGAGCTCCGACCCGCCGGCCCGAAGTGCTCGCGTCGGATGACGACGCGCTCGAGCGCGTCATGGGTCATCCAGCTGCCGACCCCGCGACGATAGATCAGGAAGACCGCGAGGATCGGCACGAGCGCCCCCAGGAGGATCGGGCCGAGCCCGGCCAGGCCCCTCGCGACGTCCTCGCGGCCGACCGCCGCGAGCAGGACCGCGATCGCGTTGCCGATGCCGTCGATCGGGCCGCTGATCAACTGGTGGGCGGGCAGCAGCGCCCACACGCCCGCGACCGCATCGCCGGTCGTGGTCAGGCTCGAGCGGGCGATCGTCGCGAGGACCGCGAGGATGCCGAAGAACAGGCCCGTCCAGCGCCACGCGAGCAGGATCGACACCCGTCGCCGGCGGCGCTCGGTCCGGACCGTCCGATCCAGCGGGTCGCGGTAGAACCGGGATGCTGCGCCGTCGCCGGTCGGGTCGTCGAGATGGCGGATCAGCGGGATCAGGAAGCCTTCGTCGTTCAGCCAGTAGCCGCCGTGGTCGAGGCCGAGGTGCATGAAATTGGTGACCGGCCGGCTCTCGATGTGCATGCGCGGGTCGTCCGGTCGCTCCGAGAGCTTCTCGACCGCGATCAGTGGGCAGCCGTCGATCTCGGTCAACTCGCCCGACGGTGCGGGGTCGTACGACGCCCACACGTCGATCCAGCGGAGGTCGGGATGGTTGACGGCCACGTCGCCCCGAACGGAGTTGCCGGGGACCCAGTCGCGGGCTTCGTCCTCGAGCCGCCAGGCGAGCTGGATCGCCTCGCCGAGCGTCACGAGCTTGGTCACCTCGAAGGCCGCCCGGTCGTACCGGAGCAGCGTGGCAAAGCTGACAATCGTGCCGCCCGAGTGGGCGACGAGGACGACGTTGTCGCAGTGGTTGCGCTTCAGCCATTCGACCCGCTCGAGGAGGCGCGTCCGGATCGCCGCCGACTGGGCCTGGTCGTCGAGCAGGACGGGCAGGTCGCCGAACCACTCGACGATGAACGTGTCGGCCATCGCGATCTCGACCTTCGTGCGGATCGCCGCGATCGGGATGGCGTGCAGGGCCGAGTAGATCGCCAGGGCCAAGAGCGCGACGAGAGTGCCGAAACCCGCAAGGAAGGCCCGGACCACGGGTTTCTGCCAGACGCCGTCGAGGATGTCGGTGATCCGCCAGCGCGGGCTGAGCGATCGGCGGATCTCCGCCAGGCGCAGCTGGATCGTCGGATCCGGGTCGAGGGCGTGCTTGTCCAGCAGGCCCTTCAGGCGCTCGGCTCGGCGGTCCTCACGGACGCCATAGCCCGCCGCGATTCCGAAGGCAATGCCCTTGACCCGGCGCAGGAGATATCGAGCGGCGTCCGTGAACGGCAGCGGACGGACGTCGCCGGCCCAGTACGCTTCCGTGAGGAGCCACTGGCCGCGCTCGCGACCGGCGAAGGCGGGCACGTCGACCTCGATCCACGGGTTGGCCGCGTCGGACACGCTGGCCGAGCCGACCGGGCTCTCGCCAATCGTGGCGGTCGGATGGGCCTCGTCGTACTCGCGCCGCCACTCGCCGAGGACGTCGATGACCGGACGAGCCCAGTCGAACAGCGTCTCGCGCGCGACCTGCGTCCCGATCCCGTGGACGAACACGACGCCGGTCCGGCGCTGGCCGGTCGGAGGCACGCCCGGCGCGGCCTCGGTCCGGACCGTCGACGTGGGGCGTGGTGGCGGCTCGAGCTCGGTCGGGATCGGGGTCGGGTCGTCGGCCATCTGTGCACGGTATGGCCGATCCGTCTGGCCGGTGTCAAGGGGCGGGTCGGGTGCGCCCCGCGGGAGCGGCGCCCCGCTAGGATGCGGACATGTACACCGACGCTCTTTCCTTCCTCGAGGACGAACGTGACGCCTGGCGGCCGTACGAGGCCCTGACCGGGCTGACCGACGACGAGTTGGAGCGGCCGATCGCGGAGGCCCACGGCTGGTCCGGTCGGGACCTGATGGGCCACCTCCTGACCTGGCAGCTCCTGTCGCTCGACGTGGCCAAGGAGCTCGCCCTTGGCGAGGGCTCGCCGTCGCGGGTCCGAGCCGAGGCCGACTGGGACGCCCGGGGTGGCGACGTCGTCAACGCCGAGGCCGAGGCCGACTGGCGCTCGAAGCCGATCGGCGAGGTCCGCGACGAGTTCGTCCGGGTCGCGGGCGAGCTGCGCGGCTTCCTGACGGTCGTGCCCGAGACGCGCTGGGTCAAGAATGCCGAGCAGCAGCGCTTCTTCTACGAGGAGACGATCGAGCACTACGACGACCACACGGCCGATCTGGCCGCAATCCTCGCGGCCGCCGGACGCGGATGACCGACGACGCGGGCGACGAGCCGCTGCCGGACCTGACCTTGTCCGAGGTCCTGGACGCAGCCGCGGAGGACCTCGTCGGCGTCGCGGCGGCCTCGTCGGCAGGCACCGCCGTGACGACCTGGTTGGTCGGACCGACGCCGTTCGCCATCCTGACCGGCGAGGTCGCGGAGTTCCGGCTCGATCCGCTCGTCGTGGCGGCCGCGCTCCGAACGCCCGACACCGCGCCGTCGCCGCGCGGCAACGACTGGGTCGCGTTCGCGCCGGCCGTCCTCGACGACGCGGCCATCGACCGGGCCGAGGCGTGGTTCCTCAGCGCCCATCGCCGGCTGATTCCTAAACGCGGGGACTGAGCGCGGGGCAGTCGGCGCAGGGGCGGGAATCGAACGACGCCGTCCGGATCGGACGGCGTCGATGTTCGTCGGGGCGCGACGACCGCGCCGCGGTGATGAGGTCAGGCCTCGGCGGGGGCCTCGGCCGGGGTCGCGGCGACCGCGTACTGGGCCAGGCCGAACTGGGCCTCCAGGGCCTCCATCGGTCGGGCGCCGGCCACGCCCATGGGCTGCTGGCCGGGGCGGAAGAAGGCGATCGTCGGGATGCTCATGATGTTGAAGGCCTGCGAGATCCGGGGATTCGCGTCGACATCGACCTTGACGACGTCGATCGAGCCCTCGTACTTCTCGGCGATCTTCTCCATCTCCGGGGCGACGATCTTGCACGGGCCGCACCAGGTGGCCCAGAAGTCGACGACGACCGGCTTGTCATTCTTCAGGACGAGCTGCTCAAAGGTGTCGTCCGTGGCGTGCTGGATGGCCATGTGGGAGTCCTTTCTGCCCGCGGGATCCGCGCGGGTGCGGCTACGGACGAACCGGGTCAGGCGCCCTGGCCCGCGAGGCTCTGGATGAGGCGATACGCCTCGAGGACGCGCACGTCGCTGAGGCGATAGAAGACCGTCGACCCGTCGCGCCGGCTCTGGACGAGCCCTGCGCTCCGGAGGACGGCGAGGTGCTGGCTCATGTTCGGCACCTGGCAGCCCACCTTCGTCGAGAGGTCGCTCACGGAGAGCTCACCGTTCGACAGCGACTCGAGGACGCACAATCGTTTCGGGTCGGCGAGGGCCCGGCCGACCGCGGCGTAGCGCTGCCGATCGAACTCGCTCGAGGTGGGGGTGGGGCTGATGTCCAACATCGGCCGCCATGATGTCACGACTTGCGCAAGTACGCAAGTGACGTTGACCGTCACCCGGCATGGCACGCTGCCATACTGCGGCCGATGACGACCGTCGACCGTCTCGTCGGGCTGGACGAGATCCTTGCCGCCCGGGAGCGGATCGTCGAGCGCGTCCACCGCACTCCGCTCCTGTCGAGCGCGACGGCGGCCCGGTTCCTCGCCGGCGCAGGCGGCCCGCGGCTCGCGGACGGTCGGCTCTACGTCAAGGCCGAGCACCTTCAGAAGACGGGGTCCTTCAAGGCTCGCGGGATGACCAACCGGATCATGACTCTCGACGCCGAGCAGCGAGCGCGCGGGGCGATCACCATGTCGGCCGGGAATGCCGGGCAGGCGTACGCGTGGGCGGGGCGCGAGGCAGGCGTGCCGATGACCGTCGTCATGGCGGTGGCCGCCAACCCGACGAAGGTCCAGGCCTGTCGCGACTACGGCGCCGAGGTCGTCCTCGAAGGAGCCCACGTCGGCGAGGGGTTCCTGGCCCTCGAGCGGATCCGGGCGGAACGCGGCCTGACCTTCGTCCACCCGTTCGACGACGCGGCCGTCATGGCGGGCCACGGCTCGGCCGGCCTCGAGATCCTCGACGACCTCCCGGATGTCGATGTCGTGGTGGTCGGGGTCGGCGGCGGCGGGCTGATCTCGGGCGTCGCGGCCGCCCTGAAGGAGCTTCGACCCAGCGTCCGGGTGTATGGCGTCGAACCGACGGGGGCCGCCGCGATGGCGCTCGCGTTCGCTGCCGGGGAGCCGGTCACGATCAATCCGGTCACGGTCGCCGACGGGCTCGCGGCTCCATTCGCCGGGGCATTGACGCTGGCGATGTGCCGGCGCTACCTCGACGGGCTGATCGAGCTAGATGACCCGACGATCCTGGCCGGGGTCCGGTTCGCGATGGAGCGGATGAAGCAGGTCCTCGAGCCGGCGGGGGCGGCAGCGCTGGCGGCGGTCCTGTTCGGGCGGATCCCGATCCGGGACGGGGAGCGGGTCTGCGTCCTCGCGTCGGGCGGCAACGTCGACGTCGCACGTCTCGGCGAGCTGCTGGCGATGGCGGCCCCGCTGCCCGAGGGCGTCGCGGGCGGAGGGTCGTGACGGCCGACGACAACGCGCCGACGGTGGCTTCGGACCCTGGCGACGAAGATCGGCCGCCTGAGCCGCCTGAGCCGCCCGAGCCGCCCGAGCCGCCCGAGCCGCCCGAGCCGCCCGAGCCGCCCGAGCCGGCACCTTTCCCGTCCGGATCGGTCGAGATCGTCGGTCGTGGCCTCGACCTCAACATCGCCGCGTCGGCCGCGATCCGCCGCGCGTCTCTGTACGCGGGCGGCATGTACCTCCTGCTCCTCGGGCCGGTCGCCTTCGTGTCTGCTCTCCTCACCGCGCGCTACGGCCCCGAGCTCATCGACGCGATCCTCAGTGGCGACGTGCGGCGACTCGCGGTCGACCTCGGTCCGGCACCGGGCGTTCTGCTCGTGGGTGGCCTGGCCGTGGCGGCCGTCTCCGTCGATGTCCAGAACGTCGCGGTCGCCCTGATCGATGGCCAGGCGTCCGATCGGCGACCCGGCCTGCGCCAGTCGCTGGCGATCTCCCGGCGCTCGTTCTGGCCGCTCGTCTGGGCGAGCATCCTGAGTGGCATCGTGACCGCGATCGTGGCCGCCGTCATCGGCGCAGTCCTCGGCTTCAACCGTGCCGCGGCCTCGGATGTCGGCTTCGCCCGGCAGACGGCCATCCAACTCATCGTCTCGATGCCGTTCGCCTACATCGGTGCATCGGTCGTCATCGGCCGGAGCGGACCGATCGAGGCGATCCGCTGGTCGATCCGGCTGGCGCGCCGGCGCTGGCGGCTGGCCTTCGTCATCGGCCTGGTCAACACCGCGACGAGCCTGCTCGCGACGTTCGCGATCGGAGCCGGAGCCGAGATCCTCGGCCGGATCGCGATCGGGCTGGGGCTCGGCACGGAGGCGACACCGAGCGCGATCCAGATCGCCGAGCTCGCGATGATCGTGGCCGTGGGGATCGCGGCGATCGGGTCCCTGACGATGACGATCGCGGCGCTCAGCGTGGCTCCCCAGGTCGTTGCCTACCGCCGTCTCGGCGGACCTCGACGAGACGATCCGTCCACCGACCTGGCGCCGTCGGTCGCGCCGTCCGCGCCACTGATCACGATCGGGATGTGGATCGTCCTCGCGCTTCTCGCCCTGCTCACGATCGCTGCCGTGCTCAGGTTCGCCTGAGATCGGCAGGAAGTATCGATACTGTAGGGACATCGTCGCCCCCGCATCGCTATCGCGTGGAGCGGAGACGGCTGCCTTGCGGGACACTGGCAGTGCCTACCCGCTCAGTCTGGAGGAGTCGATGGGTCACGCCCGGCCGGATCCGCGGCTCAGCCTGGAGATCAGATCAGGATCGGAGGGCCTCGAGGTCGCAGCTCAGGCTGACCTCCCGGACGGCGCGGTCATGCAGATCGGTTTGTGGCGCGGGAACTGGGACGGCCCCTTCACCGAAGAGAAGCGGGCGACGGCGGCGATCGAAGGCGGTTCGTGCCAAGTCACGTTCCATGGGACCGGGGGCTGGACCGGACAGGTGTCGGCCGTGCTCGAGCTTCACGCCGACCGATCCCAGCCAGCCGTTGTCCAGCGTGAGATCGGACCAACTGGGGAGTTCCTGGCGTATACCGATCTCGATGGCGGGGACTCGAGGCACCTCTACGCGACAACAACGACGTCCGTGTCCGCGGTCTGACGCAGCCGCGGCGATCAGCCAGCGTCGCTCGGTCGTGTCCCTACTTG
This sequence comes from Chloroflexota bacterium, assembly GCA_031365595.1. Lineage (GTDB taxonomy): Bacteria > Chloroflexota > Limnocylindria > Limnocylindrales > CSP1-4 > CF-46. Next base: position 10,106 of record JANLYK010000076.1, read on the forward strand.
TCCGCACGTCCTACCGGTCTCAGGTTCGCCTGATCCCCGATCAGAGGCCGAGCTCATCGAGCCGGTCGTCGTCGATCCCGAGGTGATGGGCGAGCTCGTGGATGACCGTGATCCGGACCTCCTCGGCGAGCTCGAGCGGGTCGGCGAAGTCCTCCTCGAGCGGCAGGCGGAAGAGCGTGATCCGGTTGGGGGCGGCCGACCAGTCGGCGCCGTACTCGGTCCGTGGCACGCCCTCGTACAGGCCGTAGAGCGATTCGCCGTCGGGCAGGTCGTTGTCGCGCCGCTGCTGGGCCGTCGGTTCGTCGTCGATGACGATCGCGACCTCGGCGAGAGCGTCGCGGAACGGCGACGGGATGCCGACCAGGGCGCGCTCCACGAGCCGCTCGAAAGGCGCATGAACCAGGGCGGAGCGGGGGAGCGCGGTGCGGGCTCCGCGACGGCGTTTTGGCATGGCGACCTATCGTATCGAGGTGCCGAGTCCCGTTCCGCCCGATCCCGTCGCCGAACCGCCCGGATTCGTCGTCGTCGTCGAGCCGGGCGATCGGATCCACTTCCTCGATTGGGGCGGGGATGGTGAGCCCGGCGTCGTCCTCGTCCACGGGCTGGCGGCGAGCGCCTGGGTCTGGGCGCCGGTGGCGCGCCGCCTGATCGCCGCCCGGCAGACCGTGGCGATGGACCTCCGCGGGCATGGCCTGTCCGATGCGCCGACCGACACGGGCGCGTACGACCTCGACGTGCTCGGCTCCGATGTGGTCGCTGTCGCCGAAGGATCGGGCGCGCTCGATCCGGCCGATCCCGACGCGCAGGTCGTGCTCGTCGGGCATGGCTTCGGCGCGATCGCGGCGGTCGCGGCAGCCGCCGAGCTCAGCGATCGGTGCGCGCGCCTCGTTCTCGTGGACGGCGGGCTCGAGCACCTGCCGAGCGCGACCGGGATGGACGTGGACGAGTTCTTGCGCGGCCTCGACGAGCCGCCCGAGGTGATGCGCTCGATGGCGGCCTGGCTGGCCGACCGCCGCGCCTGGGACCCCGCGACCTGGGACGCAGACCAGGAGCGGGCGACGCGGGCCGCGGTCGTCGAGACGCCGGCCGGCCGGCTCGTGTCCGCGACACGGCCGCACGCGCTCGAGGCGGCGGTCCGGACGATGTTCGGCTACCGACCGGAGGTGAGCCTCGCGGCCGTCCGTGCCCCGATCGTCGCCATCCGACGGGTCACGCCCGGCGACGATGCCGTGAGCCACGCGGCGGCCCCGGCGGGCGTCGAAGTCGTCGAGCTCGAGGCGCCGGGCCACAACCTGCTGCGCTATCGGCCCGACGAGGTCACGGCCGCGATCCTCGGCCGCTAGGCTGTCGCACGAGGAGGTCGCTCTGTGAAGGTCGTCTATAGTCCCGCGCATCTGGCCCACGACGTCGTGACCGAGACGGTCATGGGCGGCGTGATCCCAGCCAACGAGGTCGCCGAGCGGGCCGAGCGGATCCGCTCGGCCCTGGAGGCAGACGGCGGGTTCGCGCTCGAGGCGCCGACGGAGCACGGCCGCGACCCGATCCTCGCCGTCCACGACGCGGGGCTGGTGCGCTACGTCGAGGAGGCGTGGCGAGATGCCCGGGCCCAGCAGATCGACCGCCCCAATCTCATCGCCGACACGTTCCCGAACTTCCGGATGTTCGAGGGGATGAGCCCGGAGTTCGTCGCCGGTCTGGTCGAGACCCGGTTCGCCGCCGGGCGGGCGGGCTGGTGGGGCCTC
>JANLYK010000097.1:0-15798 GCA_031365595.1 Chloroflexota bacterium
CGATCGCCGCCAGCGGCAGCACCCGCCGCGCGCCCGGCCCGACCGCGAGCCGGACGAGATGCGGCACGACCAGCCCCACGAAGCCGATCAGCCCGCTGACCGCGACCGCCGCCGCCGTGACCAGCGAGGCCAGCGCAAGCAGGATCATCCGTTCCCGCCGGACGTCGACGCCGAGGTGGACCGCGGCCTCCTCGCCGAGGAGCAGCCCGTCGAGCGAGCGCGCCCGCAGCAGGATCAGCCCCGACCCGAGTGCGACGAGCGGGAGCGCCGCGCCAAGCTGCGCCCAGCCCGCGGTGTCGAACCCGCCGAGCAGGTAGGCGAAGATCTGGCGGAGGGCCGCTCCGGACAAGTACATCGCCATCGCCAGGCCGGCAGCCAGGAGCGAACCGACCGCGTAGCCGGTCAGGAGCAGGCTGGTCAGCGGCGACAGGCCGTTGATCCGCGACAGGCGGTAGACCGTGAACACCGCCGCGAGCGCGCCGACGAACGCGAGACCGTGGATCAACCCGAAGCCGAGGATCGTGGCCCGGATCGGAATCACGACCGCGATCGCCGCCCCGAGCGCCGCGCCGCTCGCAGTGCCGAGCACGTACGGATCGGCGAGCGGGTTGCGGAGCAGGCCCTGGAACGTCGTGCCGGCGACGGCCAGCCCGGCCCCGACGGTCATCGCCGTCAGGACCCGCGGCAGGCGCAGCTCCCACACGATCGTCTCGGTCTGGGGCGCCCACGTCGCGCCGACGTCGAGGCCGAACAGGCGATGGGCGAGGATCGCGAGCGTGTCGCCGGGTGCGATCGCGACAGTCCCGAGGGCGACGCCGAGCACGAGGGCGACGACGAGGGCCAGCCCGCCGCCGACGGCGATCGCGACGACCCGGCCGCGCGGGCGACCGAACGCGCCCGTCGTCGCGGGCCTGCGACCCCTCGCACGCTCGCGCGGGGCCATCTCGTCGGGCGTGGTCGCGCTCATCGGTCAGCCACCCGGGCGGTCATCGGCTCGTCGGCGCTCCCCTCATGGCGCCGACGAGGCCGACGCCGCCGGAGCGACCGAGGCCGGAGGCTGCGGCGTGGGGACCGCCGCATCGGGATGGATGGCGAGGGCGAGGGCGCGCAATCCGTCGACCAGGCGCGGCCCGGGCCGGCTGATCACGACGTCGTCGACGGCCACGATCGCGCCACTCTTGACCGCGGTCATGACCGCCCAGCCGTTGCGCGCCTTGACCGCGGCGGCGGTCGTACCGTACGCGGCGTCGCCGAGCAGGATCAGCTCGGGGTCGGCGGCGACGAGCGTCTCCAGCGGAATCTCGAAGTTGGTCGTGCTCCCGGTCGTGATCGGGCTACCACCGGCGAGCTTGATCATCTCGGCGAGGAAGGAAGCATCGGCCGCGGTGTAGATCTTCTGGCTGGCATCGAGCTCGTAGAACACGCGCGGCTTCGCGAAGTCGGCGGTCGCGGCAGCGACCTGGTCGAAGGCGGCCTGCATCGAGGCCGTCAGGTCCTTCGCCTCGGCCGCCTTGCCGACGGCCGTCCCAGTCAGCTCGATGTCCCTAAGGACGCCGGCCACGTCGGGGGCGTAGACGACGATCACCGGCACGTGCAGGCTTCGGAGCTGGGCGATCTTGTCGGGCGGGTTGAAGCTGTTGCCGCCGGCGATCTCGACGTCGGCACCGAGCGCCACGATCTTCTCGACGTCCACTTCGCCGAACTTCGCGACGTCCGGGATGGCTGTGACCTCGGGCGGGTACGGCGTGAAGTCCTCGACCTTGCCGACGATCCGGTCACCGACGCCGAGGGCGAACAGGATCTCGGTCGTCGCCGGGGTCAGGCTCACGATTTTCTTCGGCTCGCTGGCGAGCTCGACCTTCGTTCCCTCGTCGTCGGTGAGGGTCACGGGGAACGCGGCGACGGGCGACGGCGAAGTGGATGCGGGCGGGGTCGCGGTCACTGCCGGGACGAGCGAACCGGTCGCGTCGGGCGGCGTGCTCGGGCGGGGCGTGGCGGCGCCGGCGCACGCGCCGAGCCCAATCGAGAGGGCGGTGAGGAGGGCAAGCAGGGCGCGCGGACTGCGGGTCCGAGGGGTGGTCAGCGGGAAGGGCGACACGTCAGGCTCCTGGTCGTGGGTGGGAGCGAGGGCGTGCGGGACACACGAAAACCCCTCGCTTCAAGCGAAGAACGAGGGGTGGATCAGCCGGACGGACGCATCGTTGCCTGCCCTTTCTCACGAAGGTAGTGCATCGACCGCGGGCCCGGCGACCGGACTTCCACGCGCCTGAGGCGGTGGTTCACCGTAGCGGGACTGTGCCGGACTCTCACCGGCTTCGCGACCCCGCGGCATGTCGAGGTAACGGCGGGATGCTACCACGCCCCGTGGCGTGGGCCGGCCGGCCGAGGCTCCCCGGATAAGTGCCGGATAAGCGCCATCTGGCAGGATCGCGTCCTCGCTCCCGTCCTCGCTCTCGCCCTCCTCCCGCCTCCAGGTCATCCGCCGGAGGAGGTCCAGTCCAGGTGTCTCGTGCTCGTTGGTGGCGCCCACTCGTTCCGCCGCTCCTCGCGGTCGTGGTCCTCATGACCGGCTCGGCGGCGACGGCGATGGCCGCGTATCCCGCCTCGATCGATGTCAACACGTCCGCCTTCAACCCTCCATGCGACGGCGATGCCAACCCCATCGTCCCGAAGATGCAGGCCGCCGCCAAGGCCGCCTACGACCGGCTCGGCCACGTCGCGAGCGCGTTCACGGGCGCGGCCTTCACCAGGGCCGCGACGCTCAAGCGGACGCCGGCCGATTGGGGTTACTACGTTCACAGCCACGGCGACTACTACTGGCACGCGACCGACGGCCGCCGCTACACGGGCTTCCGCGAGGACTCCGGCGATTGCAACCAGGCGGTCGTCTACTCCAAGGACATCAAGGCCAAGCGACTCGGTCGCCAGAGCAACCTGGTGTTCATCTCGACCTGCCATGCCGCGGACTCGAACACGACCATGCCCGACGCCTTCGCGATCGAGAAGACGAAGAGCTCGGACGGCGTCAACCAGGGCCCCGAGTTCTATGTCGGCTACATCGGCGTCCAATGGGACTCCGACGAGTGGACCTTCGAGCAGCGCTTCTGGAATGCGCTCGCCGGCGGTCGGTCCGTCGGCGCGGCGTTCGACGTCGCGATGCTGGGCGCCTTCAATGCCGCCGGGTTCGATGCGAACTGGTGGGGCACCTACGGCTGGTCAGGAGTCGCCGGACCCTGGACCACCTGCCGCTACTGCAGCTAGGAGCGGATCATGCACACCACGGTTCTCCGATCACGACGCATGGCCTTGACCGGCCTCGCAATCGCGGCCCTGTTCGCGATCGGCGCGGGCCCGGGCCAGGCCGCCGATCCGTTCGTCGCGGGTGGGCGTTCGTCGCGTCCGGTCGCGGCCCAGGCCGATCAGCTCGCCCGCGCCGAGAGTCGCGCCCGGGCGCTCACCGCGGCGCTTGGGATCCCCGGCACCAGTCATCGGGCCACCCGCCTGGACGACAGGTTCGAGCACCGCGTCTACGACGAGGTGACCTCGTTCGATGGCGATGGTCGCGAGGTCGCGATCAGTCGGTTCGAGCTCGACGGGACGGTCGCCATGGCGGTCGGGTTGGGCTGGCGACCAGGCACGGGCCGGGCGGTCGACTCGGTCGATGTCGTCCGACCCGCGGTCGCGGTCACCCGGGCCGCCGGCCTGGCGGTCAGCGGCCAGCCTGAGGTCCGATCCTCGGCAGGCTCCAGCGGCTGGTCGATCGCGTGGACCCGCCGCGCCGATGGCGCCCCCGTCCGGGGCGACGGCGTCAGGGTCCTGCTCTGGCCCGATGGCTCGTTCCACGGCCTGACCCGCTCGGACCGTCCGCTGGCGACGGTGCCGACCCGGACGATCAACGCTGGCGAGGCTCGGGCCACCGCCGAGTCGCTTGCGGTCACGCTGTTCGGGGCGGCACACGCCGAGGCTCGGATCATCTCGGTCGAGCGGGCGTGGATCGCTCCGAACGACACGTTCGGTCCTGCCGGACCGGATGCCCCGGCAGCGACCCTGCGCCTTGCGTGGATCGTGCGCTTCGAGTCGCGCGGCGCGCTGGCCGAGCGTCTCCGCATGGTCGAGCTCTGGATCGACGCCGGAAGCGGCAGCTTGCTCGGAGGTGACGTGGTCGAATGAACGCCCACCCGCCGATCCCCTTCTCGAAGCCGCCCCGGCGCTCGGCGTCGGGGCGGCTCCTGGGCCTGATCGTGGCGAGCCTGCTTGTGCTCGTCAGCGCGGCCTGTCGGCCGGAACCGCCTCCGTCCGCGACAGCACCGGCCACGTCGCCCGCGAGTTCGCCGGCGGGTTCGCCGGCCAGCCGGTCGGCCGGGCTCGCGGCCCACGACGGCCTGCTCGTCGCCGCGGGCGGTCCGCTCCAGATCATGACTGCGGACGGCTCGCTCGGAACGTTCGACGAGCGGGCAGAGCCGGTGGTCGAGGTCTCGGCTGGAGGCGGCGTCGTCATCGTCGTCGACCCCGCGTCCCTCGCCTGGCTCGGGACGAGCGGCGGGGCGAATCAAGTTGCATGGCGACGGTTCGAGCTTCCGACCGACGAGCATTCCCAGCGGCCGCTGCTCGCGGTCAGCCCGGACGGCGCGACGATCGCCCTCGCCACGGGCCCACTTCAGGGCCGGAGCTTCAACCTCGTCCTGATCGATGTCGCGAGCCACGCTTCACGATCGATCCCCGTGGATCGCGGACTGAACGGCCCGCCGGCCTGGCTGGGCCTCGGATCGATCGCGATCAACGTCCTCGGGCACGATCTGCACGCCGGATTCGTGACGGTTGACGCGACGACCGGCGTCGTCAGCGACCTGCCCACGGTCGGGTTCTCGATCGCTACGTCGGCCGATGGGCTGGCGGTGGCGCTGGACGAATCGTCAACTGGCGATGCCCTCGTCGGCACACGCGCCAATCTGGACGCCGGGAACGTGGCCGGTATGACACGGATTCCGAGTCCGCCTGGGTTCGCGGCCGACACTGTTGCCCTGTCGCGCGACGGCACGCGACTGGCGATCGTGCGGCGTTCCGATCAGGCGACCTCGGTCGAAGTCCTCGAGCTGATCGACGCGGCCTGGACCCGACGGACATCGTTGACGCTGGGCGCCGACGCCGTCCCCTCGATCGCGTGGTTGCGCTGACCGTTCGGCAACGCGAAGGGCGTCGACCGCGCGGTCGACGCCCTCGTCGGTTCGGGACCGGGACTCGCGTCCCCAAGGATCAGGCGGGGACGGCCTGAGCCTGGAAGATCGATTCCTGGGCGTCCTCGGGCAGCATCACGCCCATGATCTTTTGGAGCGTGAGGACGTGGACGCACGTTCGCCAACTGTCGAAGTAGTGGCATGTGCAGTGCCACTGACCGGCGTCGAGGGCCACGTGATGGGTGTCGTTGTCACCGCGGAATGTCATCGACATCCGATCCAGGGTGATCCGATCCAGCTCACGCGCGTAGCGATTGGCCTTCTCGACCTTGCCGATCAAGGAGCTGTGCATCGACGTACCTCCGCTGCCCCGTCGGGGGCGCTCACTGAGGCCGCCAGGTCCGATCGTGCACCCGACCGGTGCGTGGCGGTCGTGACGCCACGATACACCTCCGACGGAGGCCGGTCATCCCCCGATCGGCAAGGCGGTTGTGGGAAATCCGGGCATGCGTGGCGCGCCGGGCGACTCAGCCGCCGGCGAGCCAGACGGCTCGAAGGGCCTTCGTCAGATCACCCGAGGGGCCCTCGAATGCGGGGGTCCACATCCCCGTCCCGAGCAGGCCGAGACGGCGGAACTCGTGCCACTTCGCCGTCAACGAACGGGCATCGTCGAAGTACAGCTGGAACCACTGCATCGGGCACGTGGCGCACGATCGTCCGCGCCACGCCGAGCGCTGAACCTCCTCGACCGGGTCGTAGGTCGAGCCCCGCTCGCGAGCGATCGTCCGGGCGTTCTCATACAGGACGTCGAAACCGCCACCGGTCGTCGGGGCGTTGAGCGCGCCGCTGGCGGTCGCCCAGAGGTGGCCGTAATAGGGCACGCCGATGATCAGCTGATGTGGCTTGGCGACCTTGCGCAGGCCACGGATCGCGTCGATCACGGCGTAGCGCGGCCCGTCGAGGGGGGCGGTCGCATGAGCGATCGTGGAGAACGTGCCGGCGTAGTGATAGCCCATCAGGAAGACCGCGTCGGCACCGGCCTTCAGGGCTCCGGCTACGTCGTAGCTGTCGAAGTGGCCGACCACGTCAAAGGTCAGCTGGAGGCCAGCCCGGCGCGCATCGAGCTCGGTCCGGATCCGCCGGACGAGGTCGCTGAAATTTGCCTTCTGGCCGCGGGGAATCGGCTCGAAGTCCACATTCACGCCGTCGACGCCGCGCCGGATCACCTCGTCGGCGACCTCCACCGCAAGCCGGGCACGGGCCTTCGCGCTGGCGAGCAGCGTGGCCGAGGTCTTCGTCTGGCCCGGTGACCACGAGAATCGGGCGAGCGAGATCACGACCTTCGTGCCGGTGGCATGCGCCCGCTCGATGAGCCGGTCGACCTGCGCCGAACTCCAGATCGTCCAGCGGCCGTCCTTCCGGATCCCGCCGGTGCTGCCTGCTTCGAGGCTGAAGAAGGAGATCGTCGAGACGGCCGCGAAGTCGAGCCGGGCGAGGGCGTCGTCGACCTGGGACGTGGTGACGAAGGCCATGACCTCGCCGCGGAGGGCCTTGGCGGCGAACCCGAACTTGGCCGGGTCGTACGCCGTTGCGGGTGCGGGCGACGTCGTCGGCGTCGGTGTCGGGGCTGCATCGGGCAGCTGGACCGCGGGGCTCGCGCTCGCGGTCGGCGCGGCCGACGCAGGCGATGCCGCTGGAGGTGCCACCCCCGCTCCACCACCCGGGCCCGGACCCGGCGTCGCACCTGGTGCGGAGCGAACGCTGGACGAAGGTCCCGGGCTGGGCGCCGGCGACCTCGCCGAGTCGCAGGCTGCGATCGCCAGGCCGAGCACGACCACGAGGATCGTTGTCGAGATCGGCCGGACGCGACGATGGCGAAGCTGGTGGCGGGGGCTCGAGCGCGCAACCCCGGTCGTCATGCCGGCTCGACCGTCTACGGCGCCGACGTCCCTTCGCGGCCGAAATCGTCCTCGACCCGGATCACGTCGCCGATCTCCGGGGTGGAGACCTCGACGAGCTCGACCCGCTCGATCGCCTCGTAGCGATGGCGCCGCCTGACCGCGACGTGAGCGGCGTCGCCGGCTCCCAGCTCACGGGTCGTCATCGCGCCGTCATCGCCTTCGAGATGGAGGAGCAATCGGCCCCGCGTGACGAGGATCGCCTCGTCCTTCTGCTCGTGGTACTGGAGCGACAGACGGCGGCCGGTCTCGATCGTGATCACCTTGCCGCAGTACTGATCGGTCAGCGCCCAGATGAACTCCTCGCCCCACGGCTTCGGGACGCGCCGGGGCGTGAAAGGCTCGGGCGCCCCCGCACCGTCGGCCCCGGCCTCCTTCCTGGCCTCCGTCATGTGCCGCGCACAAGACGTTCGCCGGCGACGAGCATCGCCTCGCGCAGGTCGGGGGTCGTGGCCTCGGTGTAGACGCGGACCAGTGGCTCGGTGCCGCTGGTCCGGATCAGGAGCCATGTCCCGTCGGCCAGGAAGAACTTGAAGCCATCGTTCGTGTCGAGCGCGACCGTGTGATCGATCGGGTTGCCGTCGAGGTCGCTCGGCGCCTGCTCCCGGAGATCGACCAGCAGGCGGCGTTTCGTCTCGTCGTAGATCGCGCGGTCCACGTGAACGTCGATTCGACGGTAGAACGACGGCCCGGCGATCTCGTGGAAGTGCTCGATCGCCTTCGACGCCGGCCAGCGACCGGCCGCCTTCTCGGCGAGGAACAGCTCGAGGAGCATCAGGTCGGCATAGATCCCGTCGCGCTCGGGGAGATGCATCCCGAACCCGAACCCGCCGGATTCCTCGGCCCCGAGCATCGCCCCGGTCCGGATCATCTCTGGGCCGATGAACTTGAACCCGACCGGCGTCTCGTGGACGTCGATCCCGTAGTGCGCCCCGAGGCGGGCCGCCATCGAGGTGTTGTTGACGCTCACGACGACCGGCTCACGCAGCTCGCGGTGCTCGGCGAGGTGGTACATCAACAGGCCGGTGACCTGGAGCTGGTGGATGAACGTGCCCTGCTCGTCGGCCGCACCGGCCCGGTCCGCGTCACCGTCGAGGAGCAGTCCGAGGTCGAACCCGCCGGCGGCGATCCGGGCTAGGGCCTCGTCGACGTTCGGCCGGATCGGCTCGGGGTTGATCCCGCCGAAGTACGGATTTCGCTCGCTGTGGATCTCGGTCACCCGGATCCGGCCGTCGCGCAGGAGGCGTGGGATCCAGCCGGCGCCGACGCCGTACAGGGGCTCGACGAGGATCGACAGGTCGGCGGCCCGGAGCGAGTCGAGGTCGATTGTGCCTCGGACGAACTGCTCGTAGCCGTCGAACGGGTCGAAGCGCTCGACGAGACCGGCGGCCTCGGCATCGGCCAGCGGCCGGCGCTCGATCGCCGTCCCGCCGTTGGCCGCGATCGCGGCTTCGAGAACGGTCAGGATGTCGCCGCCGGCAGCCGCGCCGGTCGGAGCCTTGACCTTGAAGCCGTTGTCGGTCCACGGGTTGTGCGACGCGGTGATCACGATCCCGGCCGCAGCCCCGCGCTGAACGACTTCGTACGAGCTCATCTGGGTCGGCACGGCGCCCGACGCCAGGAACACCGGGATGTCGTGGCCGAGGAGAACCTCGGCGGCTGCAGCAGCGAAGTGCTCCGAGGCGAACCGCCGGTCGAACGCAACGACGACGCCCTTGGCCTGCTCGCCGCGCTCGATCACGTAGCGGGCGACCCCGTCGGCACAGCGCCGGACGTTCTCGAACGTGTAGTCGTCGGCGACCTTCGCCCGCCATCCGTCAGTCCCGAAGATGATCGTGGTCGGCGTGGGCGCCTCGGCGATGACCGTCACGCGCGGACCTCCTCGTGATCGACCCGATCCAGCAGCGACCGGATCTCGGCGGTCAGGTGGCGCGCTCCGGCGAGGTGGGCCCAGACGCCTTCGGCGACGACCGTGCCGCCCGCCGCGCCGGCGACTGCCGGCCCACTCTCGACGACGAGCCGGCCGTCGACTGCGCGGATGATGAGGTCGTCTACGCCGAGGTCGAGCGCCTCGCCGGTCTGGACGACCCGACCGCTCGCCCCATCCGCCCCAACCGCCGACCCGCCGGCCGTCGCGATCGCATCGAGGAGCGCTGTCCAGCTGCCGAGGTCGCTCCAGCCGACGTCCATCGCGCCCATCACGACCTGGTGATCGGCCGCGGCACTCTCCATGACCGCCCGGTCGATCGAGATCGGGGTGATCCGGTCGTAGGCATTGGCCAGGGCCAGGTCCGATCCGACAGCCTGGTCGATCAGCATCGACAACGGGGTGTACTTTTCGAGCGCAGCCCGGATCGCACCGCGCTGCCAGGCGAACATCCCCGCATTCCACGCGACGCCCGGCAGATTGATCAGCTCGCGGGCGCGGGCATCGGTCGGCTTCTCCTCGAACCCGACGAGGGGATGAACGCGCACGCCGTCGACCTTGATGCCACGCATGGTGTCGGGGCGGAGATAGCCGTAGTCGGTCGAGGGGTGGCTCGGTCGGACGCCCAGGGTCACGAGCGGCCGCTCGACATCGAACGTGCCGGTCGCGAGCTGCTCCGCGGCGACCCGGATCACCGTCCGGAAGCCCTCCTCGTCCTCGATCCAGTGATCGGCCGGCAGGACGACCATCACCTCGTCGTCCGGCCGCTCGATCATGCGCGCCGCGAGCGCGATCGCGGCGCCGGTGTTGCGCCCCGTCGGCTCGACGATCAGGCCGATGTCGGGCGCTTGATCGCGGACGAGCTGGCCGTAACGCCGATCGGTGACGCAGAAGATGTCCATCTCGTCGACGAGCGGGGCGACCCGCCGGACGGTCCGTTGGAGGAGCGTCTCGTCGCCGACGAGCGGGAGGAACGGCTTCGGACGGTCGGGCCGGCTGAGCGGCCAGAGCCGCGTCCCCCCACCCCCGGCCATGATCACGACGTACATGTCGGGGGATCATAGCGGGCCGGCTGGATCGGCCCACCAGCCGCTGTGTCCGGCGTCGTCCGTGCCCTGTTGCGCGATCCGTCGCTGAAGCGGAGGCTCAGAAGCTGGGCGGCGTCGCGCAGAACAGGACGACCGCTCGGCCCGGCCCGGGGTTGCGGTTGCGATGCGGCTGGCGCGACGAATACGTGATGGCGTCACCCGTCTCGAGGACATGGTGCTCGTCGCCGACCCACAGGTCGAGGCAGCCCTCGAGGACGAAGACGACCTCCTCGTCCGAGTCGTGGACATAGGGCTCGTCGCCGGTCCCGCCGCCCGCCTCGAGGGTGGACAGGATCACCTGGAGCCGGCCGTCCTTGCCGACGGTCAGGAACTCGTCGATCGCCGCCAGCCCGGGGTAGACGATCCGCCGACGCTCGGCCGCGCGCACGACTCGCCCGAGCGGCGCCTCGTCGACGAACAGCTCGGCGATCCCGAGATCGAGGGCCCGGGCGATCCGCTGGACCGACGCGATCGACGGGCTGGTCACCTCGCGCTCGACCTGCGAGAGGAAGCTCTCCGTCACGCCGGCCCGTTCGGCCAGCTCACGCAATGTGACCTGGCGGGCCTGGCGGAGCGAGCGGATCCGCGGCCCGAGCTGCAACTCGGTGGCAGCCATCTGTCCCACATCCCTCCGAATGTCACCGGGCGAATCGGCCAACGCGGGCTGAAGTATAGCTTCAGGACACCTGCGATCCACCACCCAGCGGGCACCATCTGATTCGAATCTCGTGCGTCGCTGGCGTTGACGATGGCGAAGCGCGCCGATTACCATCCGGCCACGCTGTAGCATCGCTACACCGTCCGTCGGTTGCCGCACCCATCCCGCCGCGCATGAGGGGCCCGTGACCGTTTCCCCGAGCGTCGCCGATCAGCGAACCTCACCAGCGCCCGTCTCCGGGCTGGTCGGCAGCGGGTCGCGCAGCGCCGGCGACGCCCACCCGGACGTGGAGTTGATCGGCGTCACGAAACGGTTCGGCGACGTCGTCGCGGTCGACCGGATGCATCTCGCAATCCCGGCCGCGTCGTTCACGAGCCTGCTCGGACCGTCGGGCTGCGGCAAGACCACGACCCTCCGGATGATCGCGGGCTTCGAGCAGCCGACCGAGGGCGAGATCCTGCTTGCCGGCCGGCCGATCGCGGGCGTGCCGCCGTACCAGCGCAACGTGAACACGGTCTTCCAGCACTACGCCCTCTTCCCCCACATGGACGTCGCCCAGAATGTGGGCTACGGCCTCCGCCAGCGCAAGGTCGCGAAGGCCGAGGAGAAGCGCCGGGTCGGCGAGGCGCTCGAACTGGTCCGCCTTCATGGCTACGGCGGGCGCCGGATCTGGGAGATGTCCGGCGGCCAGCAGCAGCGCGTCGCGCTCGCCCGGGCGCTCGTGAACCGGCCGACCGTGCTCCTCCTCGACGAGCCCCTCGGCGCCCTCGACCTCAAGCTCCGCAAGGAGATGCAGCTTGAGCTCAAGGCCCTCCAGCAGGAGGTCGGGATCACGTTCGTCTATGTGACCCATGACCAGGAGGAGGCCCTGACGATGAGCGACATGATCGTCGTCATGCGTGACGGGGTCATCCAGCAGATGGGCGGCCCGGCCGAGCTCTACGAGCGACCCGCCAACCGGTTCGTGTCAGACTTCATCGGGACGTCGAACTTCATCCGGGCGAGCCTCATCGAGACCGACGCCGCCGGGCGGACCACCGTCCGGACGGACAACGGGCTCGTCGTCGCCGGCCACCTCACCGATCGGACGGCGCAGCTGGCAGCGGGAACGAGGGTCACGATCGCCGTCCGCCCGGAGCGGGTCGACGTCGTCGGGGCTGACGACCCGGACACGGAGCGTCCCGGCTGGACCAACGTGGCCGGCCGGATCATCCAGGGCACCTACCTCGGCGATCAGACCGAGTACCGGATCCAGACCGAGCAGGTCGGCGAGCTGCTGGCTCGCCGTCAGAACGCAGCGGGAGCAGGGGGCGCACTCGGGGCGGGACCGGGCGATCCGGTCGTCGTTCGCTGGCATGAGGATGCGAACCTGATCCTCGTGGATTGAGTTCGAACCGTGGACCCGGCACGAGCCGGGAGGAGGAGACCGACATGGCCGACCAGGATCTCGATCAGATGCTCAAGCGGATGGCCGCGACGAAGGTCAACCGGCGCGGCTTCCTGTGGGCCGCCGGCCTGACCGGTGGGGCCGCTGCCCTGGCCGCCTGCACGCCCGCCGCGACGTCGGCCCCGTCCGCCTCGGCGGCTGCGCCGAGCGTCGGCGCCAGCGCCCCGGCTCCCTCGGACGCGGCTTCGCCGAGCGCCGTCGCCGCGGTCGAGCCCGAGCTGTTCATGATCAACTGGGGCGACTACGTCGACCCGGACAACATGAAGCAGTTCCAGGCTGAATTCAAGGTCGACAAGTTCACCTACGACACGTTCGCCTCGAACGAGGAGCTCCTGACCAAGCTCCAGGGTGGCGCGAAGGGCCAGTACGACATCTCGGCGCCGACGGCGGAGTTCGTGCCGGGCATGGTCGAGCAGGGCTTCGTCCAGAAGATCGACTGGGCGAAGGTTCCCAATGCCCAGTACATCGAGGCGGCCTTCAAGGGTCTCTGGTGGGACCCCAAGGACGAGTACCAGCTGCCCAAAGACTGGGGCACGACCGGGATCACCGTCCGGACAAAGATCGTCAAGGAAGAGGTGAAGACCTGGAAGCAGTTCTTCGAGGTCGCCCCGAAGTACACCGGCCGGATCGTGGTCGTCGACTCGCCCGGCGACGTGTTCGTGGCTCCTCTCAAGGCCCTCGGCTACTCACTGAACTCTGTTGACCCGAAGGAGCTCGGTGAAGCGCGCGACCTGCTCATGAAGCTGGCCCCGCATGTTCTTGCCCTGGACTCGGACCAGTACAACACCAAGATCGAGACCGAGGAAGCGGTCCTCGGGCTGACCTGGACCGGCGGGATCCTGGAGCTGCGTGACAAGCCCGAGACGAAGGACGTCGCCTACTACATCCCCGAGGACGGCACCCTCTTCTGGATGGACACGTGGGTGATCCTCGCTGACGCTCCGCATCCGAACGCCGCCCACGCCTTCCTGAACTTCATCCACGGCCCGGAGGCGCAGGCCAAGGAGACGATGACGAACGGCTACGCCACGTGCAACAGCGAGGCAAAGAAGTTCATCGATGCCGCGATGCTGAACGATCCGGCGATCTTCGTGCCGGACGATGTCCTCACGAAGCTCGAGGGAGCCAAGGACGTCTCCACCAACCCGCTCCGGATCCAGATCTGGGAAGAGTTCAAGTCCAGCATCGGCTGACGGGCCCCTCCTCGACTCCCACGCTGACCCGGATCGGCGACGCTGATGACAACGATGGCCGAGGCTGCTCCCGCTCGCGCGCGACAGCCTCGGCGCTCGTTCCGCTCGGCGTTCCTGACCGGGCTCCTCCTCCTGCCAGCGAGCCTCTGGTATCTCGTCCTGCTCGTCGCCCCGCTCGTGATCATCGTCCTCTTCAGCTTCGGGGAGCGGGGCAAGAACGGCGGCTACGCGGGGGGCTTCTCGTTCGACAACTACATCGCGGCGTTCGAGCGGAACACCCCGTTCGTGACCAGCCTGTTCATGGCCGTCGCGGGGACGGTCTTGTGCCTCCTCCTGGCCCTGCCGCTCGCCTACTTCATCGCGACCCGGGCCGGTCACCGCAAGTCGCTCCTGATCGTGCTCCTGGTCGTGCCGTTCTGGACCAGCTTCCTGATCCGGACCTATGCCTGGCTGACGATCCTCGGGCCGGAGGGTCTGGCCGGGTTCATCGGTGACGCGATCGGCGACCCGGCGTTCCGGATCCTGGGGACACCGTTCGCGATCCTGCTCGGGGTCGTGTACGGCTATCTGCCGCTGATGGTCTTTCCGATCTACGTGACGCTCGAACGGATGGACCGCACGCTCGTGGAGGCGTCGAAGGACCTCGGCGCCGGGCGCTGGGCGACGTTCCGCCAGATCACCCTGCCGATCACCCTGCCCGGCCTCGTGACCGGAAGCATTCTCGTGTTCATCCCACTCATGGGCGAGTACGTCGTCCCAGCGATCCTCGGCTACGGCCGCGTGTTCCTCATCGGCAACCAGCTCGTGCTCCAGTTCCTCGAGGCTCGCGACTGGCCGGCCGGGGCCGCCAAGGCCGTGATCCTGATCCTGATCATGCTCGTGAGCATCGTCTTCTACCTGTGGTTCTCGTACCGCGGCCGGAAGACCCGCGAGGTCAGCGTCCTGTGAGCGCCAAGTGAGCGCCAGCGCCACTCCGGTCGAGACACCGCTGTCGGCACGCGCTGCGGGCAAGGTGAAGGTGGGCGGCGGCAGAGGTCCGGTCATGGACCGCTTCGGCCGGTTCGTGGAGGTCTGGCTGCGCAGCCACACCTTCCTCGTCTACCTGTTCCTGTACATCCCGATCGTCGTGGTCGTCGTGTTCAGCTTCAACGGCACCGCGCGACGAGTCACCCAGTGGGACGGCATCAGCCTGAAGTGGTACGCGACGGTCCTGTCCGACAAGACGATCCAGAGCTTCTTCTTCAACAGCTTCATCGTCGCGATCTCCACCGCAATCATCTCGACGATCTTCGGGACGATGGCGGCGCTCGGCCTGCAGCGCGCGCCGAAGTGGTTCGCCCGGCCGTTCGAGGCCCTGACGTTCATCTCGATCATCGTTCCCGAGATCGTGATCGCCCTGGCCACGCTGGTGTTCTTCTCCACCTCGTGGGACGTCATCAACCCGATCCTCGGGACGAAGATCACGAACGGCTACCACACGATCATCGCGGCCCATGCCGTGTTCAACATCAGCCTGGTGATGCTGCTCGTCCGGGCGCGCCTGTCGGGGATGGACCGGACGCACGTCGAGGCGAGCTTCGACCTGTACGGGACGCCCTGGCGGACGTTCTGGCAGATCACGTTTCCGCAGCTCCTGCCGGCCATCGTTGCCGGGTTCCTCCTGTCGTTCACCTTCAGCTTCGACGACTACGTGATCACGACGTTCACGACCGGAGCCGGAACCACGACGCTGCCGCTCTACGTGTTCTCGACGATCCGCAAGGGCGTCACGCCGGCCACGAACGCGGTCGCCGCGATCATGCTGCTCATCACCCTCGCGATCCTGGTCATCGGCCAGATCGCGGTCGCCCGGAACTCACGCCGGGCGGGCTCGCGCGGCAACGACGCAGGAATGGCCGGGATGATCACCGACCAGAACGCGTAGCGCCGTGCGGCCGCCGGAGCATCCGCTCGACAACGTCGACTCGTGGCGCGGCCCGACCGCGTCGCAGGCCGCAGGGCTGACCCTGGCCGCTGCCCGGGCGATCATCGCGGCGGTCCAGGCTGAGGCCCGGGCGATGTCCGTCGCGATGTCCTGCGCGGTCGTCGATTCCGGAGACCAGCTCGTCGCGTTCGAGCGGATGGACGGCGCCGATCTGGTCGGGATCACCCTGGCCCGGGACAAGGCGTTCACCGCGCTCGTCAACCGGATGCCGACCGGAGATCTGCCGCCGATCACCCAGCCCGGCACCGAGTTCTTCGGGTACCACACGGTCGCCGGCGGCCGGACGATCATCTTCGCCGGCGGGCTACCGCTCGAGCGCGACGGGGTGCTCGTGGGCGCTGTCGGCGTCAGCGGCGGGGACTCCGCGCA
>JANLYK010000109.1:0-1745 GCA_031365595.1 Chloroflexota bacterium
CGCTGGTACTGGAGATCGACCAGGTGGCGGAGGACCGCGTCGCGCCGGTACGAGCCGCCCTTGCGAAGGCGGAGGACGGTCGCGCCGTAGTCGACCGGGGCGCCGAGGCCGTAGATGCACGACACCGACGCGACGATGATCACGTCGCGGCGCTCGAACAGGGCGTGGGTCGCGGCGTGGCGGAGCCGGTCGATCTCGTCGTTCCGCGACGAGTCCTTCTCGATGTACGTGTCGCTTCGGGGCAGGTACGCCTCGGGCTGGTAGTAGTCGAAGTAGCTGACGAAGTACTCGACCGCGTTGTCCGGGAAGAACTCGCGGAACTCGGCGTAGAGCTGGGCGGCAAGCGTCTTGTTGTGGGCGAGGACGAGGGTCGGCTTCTGGTGGGCCTGGATCGTCTTCGCGATGCTGAAGGTTTTCCCAGTGCCCGTGGCTCCGAGCAGGGTCTGGTGCTTCAGGCCCTTCGCCAGGCCATCGATCAGCTGGTCGATCGCCTTGGGCTGGTCGCCGGTCGGCTCGAACGGGGCGACAAGGCGGAAGTCGGGCATGCATGCAGAATACCTCGTTCGGATCGATCAGAACAAGTGTTCGTTATCGACCATCGAGCGGGCCGTGGACCACGCGATGCGGTGCGCGCAGACCATGGCCGTTCCGTACGGCAGGGGTAGGTCCGGGGGGACGAATTGGTCATAGGAGCCGAGCGTCGCCGGCCCGAGACTCGACCTTGTTCACCGAACACCTGGGCGGAGGTCCGCGCCATCGTGCGCCTGAGTCACCAGTCAGCCCGTCGGCGTCGACGGTCCGGGGAGTCCGCGCGCGGTCAGAGCCTCGTCGAGTTCTCCCTGATCCTCATGCCCCTCTTCCTGATCCTGCTCGGGATCATCCAGTTCGGATTCATCTTCAACACGTACATCACGATGAGCAACGCCGCCCGTGATGCCACCCGGCTGGGCACGGTCTACGTCTACGACCGGACGCTGACGAAGGCCCAGAACGACCTCGCCCGGAACGACTCGATCAAGGCCCAGGTCATGAACTCGATGAACGGGCTGTCGACGACGGCGCCGCGCTTCACGACCGGCGGAACCTGGACCCAGTCCGGCCTGACCTTCACGAACGGCGACCTCGTCATCACGTACTCGATCCCGAACGGCGCCGGCGGTGATCCCGTCGTCACCGACAGCGACCCTCGGACCGGCCAACGCATCGCGGTCACGGCCACGTATCACCAGGACCTGGTCATCCCGCTGATCTCGGCCCTCCTGCCAAAGGACGCCGGCGGGCGGATGCAGATGGCCAGTGTCGTCACGATGGTGATCAACTGATGGCCCCCCGCAGCCCTCGGTTGGCGCAGTGGTCGCGAATGATCCAGCGCCCACGTGGACGCCGCCGCGACCGCCGCGACGCCGGCCAGGTCCTCGTGATCTTCGCCATGTCGATCACCGTCCTGTTCGCCGCCGCCGGGCTCGCGTTCGACATCGGCCGGTTCTATGCCGAGCGGCGCTACCTCCAGAACGCCGCCGATGCCGCCGCCCTCGCCGCGGCCAACGCCCTCATCCAGGGGCGCACCCAGTCCGAGGCCGACATCGTCGCCCGGGCCGTCCTGTCCTCGAACTTCAGCTCCGATCCCAATGGCATCACGCCGGCCCTGCCGCCCGCAACGCCCGTGTACGAGAGCGGCCACGCCGGCGATCCGGCCTACCTGACCAACGGCATCCTGTTCAGCGGCACCGAGGTCCGCGTCGCGG
>JANLYK010000128.1:0-2308 GCA_031365595.1 Chloroflexota bacterium
CCCCCCCCCCCCCCCCCCGCCCCGGACGCCCACCCCCCCCCCGAAGCGGTCTCCTTGCCCGTTACGGAAGCGCTCGCCGTGCCGGTCTCGGTGCCCGTGGCGGTGCCCGTCGCCGAGCCCGAGCCCGTCGCCGAAGCGGTCGCCGAGCCCGAGCCCGAAGCGGTCGCCGAGCCCGAGGCCGAAGCGGTCGCCGAGCCCGAGACCGAAGCGGTCGCCGAGCCCGTCGCCGAGCCCGAGCCCGACGACAAGGAGTCGACACCCGCCTGATCTGGGTCACCCCGCCGAACACAAGAACGACCCGCCATCGGCGGGTCGTTTCGATTCCTTCACCCAAACCCGCCCGCGATCCCGCATCCGGCGATCGGAATCCGGCGAATCATGGACGAGGGCAACAGCCCGGAAGGCACCCGACAGGACCGATCCGGGGGGCCCATTGGAGTGGCTTGCGAGGGCAGTGCTCCGTGCTAGCATGGCCCTCGGGAGCGCTCGTGAGAACGCTCAGACCGGACCGCAGATTCGAGACTCGATGGACCGCTTCGACAAGTTCACGGATCGCGCGCGCAAGGTCCTGACACTTGCTCAGGACGAGGCGCAGCGTTTCAACCACAACTACATCGGCACGGAGCACCTGCTCCTCGGCCTCGTCCGCGAGGGTGAGGGTGTGGCGGCGCGCGTCCTCGAGAACATGAACGTCGAGCTGGCCAAGGTCCGGACGGCCGTCGAGTTCATCATCGGACGCGGCGATCGACCGGTCGTCGGCGAGGTCGGCCTGACGCCGCGTGCCAAGCGCGTGATCGAGCTCGCAATCGACGAGGCGCGCCGGCTCGGCCACAACTACATCGGCACCGAGCATCTCCTCCTCGGCCTGGTCCGTGAAGGCGAGGGCATTGCCGCCGGCGTCCTCGAGTCGCTCGGCGTGAACCTCGACAAGGTCCGCCACGAGGTGATCCGGGTCCTGTCCCAGAGCTCGTCGGCCAGCCCCGCCCAGGAGACCAAGAGGGCCAGCAAGACCCCGACCGTCGACCAGCTCGGGATCAACCTCACGGAGCTCGCTCGCCAGGGCAAGCTCGACCCGGTCATCGGCCGCGACAAGGAGATCGAGCGGGTCATCCAGATCCTGTCTCGCCGCCAGAAGAACAACCCGGCCCTGATCGGCGAGCCGGGCGTCGGCAAGACCGCGATCGCCGAAGGCCTGGCCCACCGGATCGTTGCCGGCGACGTGCCCGAGACGTTGCTCAACAAGCGCGTCCTGACCCTCGACATCGGCTCGCTCGTAGCCGGCACCAAGTACCGCGGTGAGTTCGAGGAGCGACTCAAGAAGATCATCGAGGAGCTCCGCAACACGAACGACGCGGTCCTGTTCATCGATGAGCTCCACACCCTGGTCGGGGCCGGCGCGGCCGAGGGCGCGATCGATGCGGCCAACATCCTGAAGCCGCCGCTCGCCCGGGGCGAACTCCAGTGCATCGGCGCCACGACCCTCGACGAATACCGGAAGTACATCGAGCGCGACGCGGCCCTCGAGCGACGGTTCCAGCCGGTCATGGTCGAGGAGCCGACGCTCGAGCAGACGATCGACATCCTGATGGGCATCCGCGAGCGCTACGAGCAGCACCACAAGGTCACGATCACCGACGACGCCGTCAAGGCCGCCGCCGATCTGTCCACCCGCTACATCACCGACCGCCATCTGCCCGACAAGGCGATCGACCTGATCGACGAGGCCGCCTCGCGCGTCCGCCTCCGCCACGCGTCCGCGCCGCCGGCCCTGCGCGAGGCCCAGAAGGACCTCGACAAGGTGACCAAGGAGAAGGACGCGGCGATCAACAACCAGGAGTACGAGGAGGCCGCCCGCCTGCGCGAGGCCGAGGCCACGTCCCGCGAGAAGGTCGACACGCTCCGCGCCGAGTGGCAGGCCCAGGTCTCGAGCGACCAGCCGACCGTCGACGAGGAGGAGATCGCCCAGGTCGTCGCGATGTGGACCGGCATCCCCGTGACCCGGATCGCGGCCGAGGAATCGGAGCGACTGCTCCACATGGAAGAGGTCCTCCACGGCCGGATCATCGGCCAGCAGGAGGCGATCGAGGTCGTGGCCAAGGCCGTCCGCCGGGCCCGCGCCGGCCTCAAGGATCCGAAGCGCCCGATCGGCTCGTTCATCTTCCTCGGCCCCACCGGCGTCGGCAAGACCGAGCTCGCCAAGGCCCTCGCCGAGTTCATGTTCGGCAGCGAGGATGCGCTCATCAAGATCGACATGAGCGAGTTCATGGAGCGCCACAACGTGTCGCGTCTGGTCGGGGCGCCTCCCGGC
>JANLYK010000160.1:0-3119 GCA_031365595.1 Chloroflexota bacterium
CAGGCCATCGACGAGGTCCGCGCCGCCCTCGACCACCGGGAACCGATCGGCCAGATGGGCCCGCGCCACGGTCAGGTCGTCAGGGAGCACGCGGGCGCGCCGGAGGTCCGCCTCGTCGAGCTCGGCGTTGCGCTGGTCGCCGCCGCGTTGCCCGCGGCACACCGGGCAGGCGTAGAACTTGCGCGCCCTCGGCCGATCGCGATCCGCGACCGCCGATGCGGTGCCACCCCTGCGGGAGTCCTCGGTCGTGTCCGCGGCCCCGGATCCGGTGGTCGGTTCGGGCTCGCCATCGAAGCCGGCCGCTGCCTGGAGGCCGGCCTCCTCGACCCCGGCTGGCCCCGGCCAGACGATCTCGTCGATGGTCAGGGTCCGGCCGCACGTCGCGCAGCGCGTCGTGAACAACTCGCCGACCGCGACCTTCAGGCTGGTCTGGCCGTGCGGCGAGGCCCCCATCGCCTGGAACGCGGCGTCGAGGTGGCGGAGGTCCGGCGGGCGGAGCACCAGCTCGGCGAGGAGTCGGGTGAGGGGCGTCGATTCGAGGCTGACCGCCCGGCGCTGGCGGTCGACGGCGGCCCGCGCGACCCAGCCGCCGCGACCGGAGAGATCGAGGACGACATCGCCCGGCGCGCTGTGCGCCTCGATCGGCCCCGCGATCAGCCCGGGCGGCGGCGGCGGCGCGAGCCGGTCGAAGAACGGCAGGGAGAACCCGGGCTCCGCTCGAACCAGGGACGCGCGACCGGCCATCGCATCAGCCTACCCGGCGCAGCACCGACTCGTCGCGGGCGCGCTTGCGAGATGCCGGTGCCGCGGTCTGACTCGCGCGGCGGGTCAGATTCGGCCTGGCCGCGCTCGACCCGGCGCGATGGTCGACCGAGCCACGCTCACTGATCGCCGATCTGACTCGGCGCGCGGGTCACGCGTCGCACGCCACTGCGTTCGTCGCACATGAGTGCGTCAGCGCAGGGCGCAACGCCGCGATGGCGTGCTCAGGCGCGACAGCCGTCGAGACTAGCTTTCGTCTGCGTCGTCGAGCTCTTCCTCGAAGGCCTCATCGGTCGTGGCCTCGGGCGGCAGGACGCGGTCGAGGTCCTCGATCTCGTCGTCCTCGTCGTCGTCCTCGAGATCCTCCTCGAGATCCATTTCCTCGCGGACCAGGGTGCCCTTCGTGTACGGCCGCAGGTCCGTGGACTTGGCCGCGGTCGGGAACGACACTTTTCCGTAGTTGCGCGGGTCCTGGTAGATCTCACGGATGATGATCCGGACGTCCTTGTCGCCGAGCGACGTCACGCCGGCCGCGTACTTGTTGCCGTCGGCCATGAGCTTGAGCAGGCGGGCGGCCACACGCGGCTCGACGATCCCGATCCGCATCCCGTTGCTGGTCGCGATCAGGCGGCCGCTCTCAGGGTTGAGCTCGACCGCATCGCCCGGGTTGACCTGGGCGAGCTTGCGCGGATGGGGCAGGTCCGTCAGGAAAGCGAACCCGGTCTTGCCGGTCTCCTCGACGAAGATCGAGACCGCGGCCTTGCTGCCCTCCTGGGCGGGGACCGTCTGCTCCTTGGCGTCCACGAGCAGGATGCGCAGCCGGTCGATGTTCCGCTCGGCGATCCGGTTCGTCGGGTCGAGGGCCAGCGCGGTCTGGTAGTGCTCGCGCGCATGGCCGAGCTCGCCGAGCTCCCAGTAGGCCTTGGCGATCCGGTTCTCGGCCTCGGCGTCGGGGCCGAGCTCGAGGAGGCGCTCGTTGGTCTCGCGGGCCTCGTTCCACTGGGCCGCCGTCGCATGGGCGATCGCCTGGTCCGACAGCTGGCGCTTCAGCCGCGTCTGGTTGACGGCGCTCGTTGCCTGGGTCTCGACGTCGGGAAAGGTCACAGGGAGAGTCTCCGATTTCATGCGTGGCGAGGCCGTCGGGACGGTCGCAACCGGGTGCCCGAAGCCGATCGGGCGGGCATGGACTTGTAGCATCGCGGGCCTCCTACGTCAAACGGCCGCGCCCCCTGCGAGGGCCCGCAACAGTTCGGAGCGCCGCCACGTCTCCTCGGGATCGAAGCCTGATGATGGACACATGACGGACGAGCGTTGCGAGGGTTGAGGGGCCGGCGGGCGAGGTGGATCGGACTGCTGGCCAGCGTGCTGGTCATCGGGACGCTGACCGCCCTGCTCGGAGTGGGCCGGAGCGGACCCGGGCCGATCGCAAGCGGGCCACCCGACGGCACGGGCCCCGACGGCCCGGTCGTCTTCTACGAGCTCCTCGACGCATCGAGCTCGAGCCTGATGGAGCGCCGCCTCGACGGACAGTCCCGGGCCCGGGTCGTGGCGGTCCGGACCGATGTCGACTACGGCCGGACGTGGACCGTCGACCCGACCGGGAACCTCGCGGTCGCGCTGGTTCCGGACGCCGCCGACCAGGAGCTCGTCGGGGTCGCGATCGCGAGTGGGGATCCGGTCTGGAGCGTCCGGACGCCGTTCGCCCCGATCGACGGGGCGATCTGGTCGGCGGACGGCGGCCGCTTCGCGATCTCGACGGTCGGCGCTGAGAACGATGCGCGCGAGGTCGTCGTCGTCGAGGCCGCGACCGGTCGCTTCGTCCGGGCGACGATCCCCGACGATGCGGTCCTCCAGGCCTTCGATCAGGCGGGCGGCCTGATCCTGCGCCGGCGCCTCCCGGCTCCCCAGGCGACGACCGCCGCGTGGCGGTTCCTGCGCTTCGACCCGGCCAGCACGCGGGTCGACGAACTGACCGAACGGCCCGACGTCGGCCCCGCGAGCGACTCGTCCGAAGACGTCCATCCCGGCGCCGGCGTGGCCGTCGACCAGATCCTCGGAGACAGCGACGAGGGCACGTCGATCCGCCTGTGGAATCTGGCTGGCGGGGCAGCCCGCAAGATCGGCGCATTCGCCTCGGTCGATCGAATCGCGATCGATCCGGCCGGCAGCGCGGTCGCCGTCAGCGAGGCCGGGGTGATCCACCTCGTCTCGTTCGACGGACGCGCGCGGGACCTGTACGCCGGGGCCGATCCGATCGCCGAATTCGGCTGGTCCTCCGGCGGCGATTACCTCGGGGTCGCAACCGACCGGCCCGGTCCGAACCTGACGGTGGTCGAGGTGGCCACGGGCCGGAGCGT
>JANLYK010000163.1:0-1975 GCA_031365595.1 Chloroflexota bacterium
CCGGCTGCCGCCCTGTGCTACGTCGACAACAGCCCACCGCCCGTGATCCGAGAGGTCGCGCCCGGCATCAAAGCGGTCCGCGGCGAGGGTCGACCGAGCAAGCGGCTTCGCCGCGAACTCGAACGGATGCGGCGCGCGGGACCGGGCTGATGCCGTTTCACGGACAGGAAGCAGGGGAGGAGACCATGCGCACCCAGGCCGAGCAGATCGCTGCGCTTCGAGCGGACCAGGCGTTCTGGCGAGCCCTCGCCGCCGAGGTCGGGCCGGCGCGCTATGCCGAGCCAGGACCCATGGGCGACTGGAGTTTCGCCGACGTGGCGGGGCACCTCGCCGGCTGGCGCGAGCGGACGATCAACCGGGTCCTTGCAGTGGCTCGTGGTGAGCCCGAGCCCACGCCTCCGTGGGGCGAGGAACCCGAAGGCGAAGATCAGGTCCACGTGGTCAACGACTGGATCCGCGAGCGGCATGCCGGCCGCGCTCCGGAGCAGCTCGTCGCCGAATACGACGCGTCCTACGACCGACTGATCGAGGCCCTCGAAGCCGTGCCGGCTGACCTCCACTCGGCGGTGGTGCCGTGGGCCGACGAGCCCCTCGTCGACGTGGACTTCACGGGCCATCTCCACGACGAGCACGTTGCCCCAGTGCGGGACTGGCTCGATCGCGCGAGCGGCTAACCCAGCAAGCTGTCGGCGGGCAGGATCCGAAATGGACGACCGCCGGGCCCGGCAACTGCCCGGAAGTGGCGCTCGTCGAGAGTGAGGATGTCGATCGTGTGGTGGCGCTCCGCCAGGACGACGAGCGATGCATCGGCGAGGCCGAGCTGCAGGTCGCGGTACTGGAGGACGATCTCGGAGGCGCGGGCGATGTCGTCGGCCCCCATCGGCTCGAGACGGTAGGCGCCGGCCGCGACCTGGTCGAGCAGGGCTGCTGCAGCCTGCTGTGAGACCTTGGTCGACAAGAGGTAGTCGAGCTCCGCGAGCACGAAGGGTGACAGCAGTAGGGGACCGGTCGCCGCCCGGATTGCCGCAGCCGCCGCGGCGTGGAGGCGCTGACTGACGTCGATCGCCGCCAGCAGGCCGCTCGTGTCGAGGACGATCACTGCCCGAACCCGGCGAGCTCCTCGTCAACGCGGGACGCCAGATCCGGCTGGCCGCTCTCGAAGAGGGGCAGGCGCGCCTCGGCCGCCCGACGGCGACTCGTCACGAGATCCACTCCCTCGCGGATCAGCTCGGCCTCGCTCCGCCCCTCGACCTTCGCCGAGCGCTTGAGCGCGCGCTTCTGCAACTCGGTCAGATAGACCGTGGTCCGCTCCATGCCATACACCGTACCATATATCGGCGCGCAACAGGCGGTTCGGACCGGTCATCGACTCTCCTGGGCTTCTGCTGACTGAATCCACCCGGTTTGGGCTTCTTCCCCTCTGGAGCGTGACGCGCTCTTGCCCCACCGTGACGCGGTAACGGTCACGAGACCGATGGTGGGACTGGAGGAATCGAGCATGTTGATCGGACGGAGCGCGCGTGTCGCGACACGGATCGCCCGGATCGTCGCAGGGGCTGCCCTGATCGCGGCGATCATCCCGGCGACGGCCTGGGCCGCCGGCGGCGGAGCGACGATTGCCCGGGGGATCCAGCACGAGTTCGGCTCGTGCGGCAGCAACGACGGCTACCTGATGACCGGCTCCCTTGAGGGCTGCTGGTGGGTCGACACCTTCGAGGTGAAGCCGATGCCCGTTCAGGGCACCATGCTGGCCCACGGCGTGGAGCACTTCGAGGGCTGCCTGGGGACGGTCTGCGGCACGTTCGCCACGACCTACTCCTACACCGCGCGCTTCGACGGCGCGACGGAGCTGCACGGGCGCTGCCACCATCCGATCACCGGCGGAACGGGCGGGTTCGCGGGCGCTCGCGGCGAGCTCGAGTTCACCGACGTCGTCGACGCCGAGCCGTTCTTCTACCCGTACTGGGGCAATATC
>JANLYK010000191.1:0-5995 GCA_031365595.1 Chloroflexota bacterium
TCCACCCGGGCGCCCCGGATGTCGAGCGACGATGCCACCGAGCGCGCCCGCCCGAGCTGGAGCGCCCCGATCCCGTTGTCCCGGTCGCGCGCGCCCGGTCGGCCGATCCGGGCGATGTTCCCGATCGCCCGGTCCGGATCCGGCGGCGGCGCGGGTTCGAAAACCGGGTCGAGATCCTCGGTCGCGACGCTGACCCGCATCTCGCCCGCGTCGAGCGTGGCCCGCGTGTCGTTCTTCTCGAGGGCGGTGATCCGGCCCTCCCAGCCGCCGGTCCGGCTCCGGGCCAGCTCACCGAGCCGCCAGACGTGGGGCGCGTCCGGGGCCACCGCCGTCTCCGCCTCGTCGGGCGGGACGTCCACGAGACGATCGAGGTGGGCCTCGGCGCGGGCGACCGCGGCATCGAGCGAAGGCGCGGTCACGGTCTCCCGCTCGAGGGCCTGGCGCGTCGCCCGGACCTCGTCGCGGAGGGTGTCGACCAGCGTCTCGGCTTCGGCCCGCGCCGCCCGGACGGCCTCGTCGCGCTCGCGCCGGGCGCGGAGCCGGTCCTCGTTCGCCGTCCGGAGCGCGGCGGCCGCCCGTTCCTCGGCCGCCCGCGCCCGCTCGAGCGCCTCGCTCGTCTCGCCCTCGGTCTCGCGGATCCGGGCGAGCGTCTCCTCGAACGCGCGCTGGTTCTCGGACAGGCGAGACCGGGCGTCGGCGACGATTCCCGGCGCCAGACCCAGCCGCTCCGCGATCGCGAACGCCTGGCTGCCTCCGGGCAGCCCGATCGTGAGCTTGTACGTCGGCGACAGGGTCTCGAGGTCGAACTCGACCGAGGCGTTCCGGGCGCCGCCCGTCGTATGGGCGTACGCCTTTAGCTCGGCGTAGTGAGTCGTCGCGGCGACGAGGGCGCCGGCCTTGATGAAGTGATCGAGGAGAGCCTGGGCGAGGGCCGATCCCTCGGTCGGGTCGGTCCCGGCGCCGAGCTCGTCGAGGAGGACGAGCGTCCCGGGACCGGCCGCCTCGACGATCCGGGTGATCGAGCGCAGGTGGCCGGAGAACGTCGAGAGGCTCTGGGCGATCGACTGCTCGTCGCCGATGTCGGCGAACACGTCGCGGAAGATCGGCAGGCGCGAGCCGGCGTCGGCCGGGACGTGCAGCCCCGCCTGGTGCATCAGGCTGAGCAGCCCGAGCGTGCGCAGGGTCACGGTCTTGCCACCCGTGTTCGGACCGGTCACGACGAGCGCCGTGTAGCCGTCGCCGAGTCGGATGTCGGTCGGAATCACCCGCCCGGAGAGACCGGGATGGCGGGCGCCGAGCAGGACGACATCGGGCCGGCTCGCGGTCTCGGCCCGGATCCCGTCCATGTCGGCGGCGAGATTGGCCTTGGCCGCCCAGAAGTCGAAGCGGGCGAGGGCGTCGAGCGTCTCGCGCAGGGCCGCCGCGTTGGCCGCGATCAGAGCCGACAGCTCGTCGAGGATCCGCTCGACCTCTTCCTGCGCGGCGATCTGGGCTTCGCGCCAGGCGTTGCCGAGCTCGACCGCCACCAGCGGCTCGATGAACAGGGTCGACCCGCTGCCCGATGTGTCGTGGACGATGCCCTTGACCTTGCTCCGCGCCTCGGACTTGACCGGGACCACGTAGCGCCCGTTGCGGAGGGTCACGATCGGGTCCTGGAGGGCGCCACCGAGCTCCGAGCCGACCAGCGCGTCCAGGCGCCGCTTCAGGCGGTCGTAGGCCACTCGGACAGCCGCCCGCAGGCCACCGAGGCGAGGCGAGGCCGTGTCGAGCAGCTCGCCGGCCGGATCGAAGCTTCGGGCGAGGGTCGAACGGATCGCGGGCAGGCCGTGAAGGTCCCGGGCCAGCTCGTGAAGCAGCGACCGCCGATCGTCCGACAGCGACGACTGGAGGCGGGCGGTCGCGTCGAGCGTGTCCGCGATCTGGCTGAACTGGTCCGGGTCGAGACGGCCGCCCCGCGCGGCGCGCTCGACCGCCGGGCCGATGTCGTGCACGGCCCCGACCCCGACACCGGGCCGTTCCGACAGGAGTGCCCGGGTCTGGTCGGTCTCCTCGAGGGTACGAGCGACGAGAATCGGGTCGCTGGTCGGCTCAAGGCTTTCGGCGAGGCGACGCGAGGGCGGGAACTGGGTCTTCTCGGCGAGCCGGGCCCGAACCAGCGGGAACTCGAGGAGGACGATCGAGCGGGGATCCACGCGCTCAGCCCGCCGGTGGCGGGAGCGGGCGCGAGACGGACGGATTGCCGGCGATCGAGAGCCGCCACGGGACGTCGGTCCACGGCGCGCCGGCGTACCCGATCCCGACGCGCGGGCTGGCGACGATCGATGGCGCGCCCTCGCCGGCCGGAGGAGGCTCGATCCGGACGGGCTCGGTCGGGTCGAACAGGTCGTGGCCGGTCAAGGTCCGGTCGAGATCGAAGGCGGCGCACACGAGCCCGGGTCCGGCGGCGATCCGTGCGTCGACCACGATCCGCGACATGGCGCCGATCCTCGCGTCGGCGGTCCGGCCGGGGTCGCTCGGCATGCGGCGCCGCGCGCTCGTCCGTTCTGTCCGCGACGCCCGCATGCGCTCGATGCCCTCGAGCGGCTCGACCGCGCGGATGAGCAGGGCCGCCGGCGACCCGGCCGCCTCGGTGACGATGTTCAGACAGTCGTGCATGCCGTAGACAAGGTACACGTAGGCCCGGCCGGGCAGCCCGTACATCACCTCGTTCCGGGCGGTCCGCCCGAACCGGGCGTGCGACGCCATGTCGTCCTCGCCGATGTATGCCTCGAACTCGACGATCCGGCCGCTCCGTCGGCCCGATGCGTCGTCGCGAACGAGATGCCAGCCGAGGAGGGCGCGCGCGACATCGAGGGTCGGCCGGTCAAGAACGGCTCGCGGGTCGGGCGGCCCGCTCATGTTCGGCGCCCGGTCGCTTGCCCTATGCGGGCCGGACCGTGACGTAGAACGCCTGGATGTCGGTCGGGATCAGCAATCCGAAGACCGCGATGAAGCCCGGGATCAGGCGGGTCCGGAAGAGGTCCGCGACCGTCGAGGTGTCGACCGTCTCGAAGAAGCTCCGGATCCAGCCGAACTCGCCGGCCGAGCGCGGGATCGTCGGAATGCGAAAGAACGAGTCGAGGATCACGATGATGCAGCCGACGAGGAACAGCGCCTGGACGATCCCGAGCAGGCCGCCGATCAGCTCGTCGGCGAACGTGGCCTTCTTGAACAGGTCCTGCTTGTGATAGAAGCCCTGGATCACGACGGTGAACGCGATCGTGGCCGCGACGAACACGAGCCCGAACCCGAGCATGACCGCGTACTCGTCGGGGTAGTCATTCCAGTTCTGGGCCAGGTAGCCCCCGAACGGCTCGCGCAGGTTCGCCGCGAACAGAAATGAGAAGAGCATCGAGGCCAGACCGAGAATCCGGCGGATCGTACCCTGGATGAAGCCGAGCACGAACATGCCGAACGCGAACAGGACGACCAGCAGGTCGAACCGGTTGATCGAGCTCAGTACTTCCCCGATGTCCACGCACGCTCCCTCAGGACGAGATCCCCGGCCATCTCATGGGCAGTGAGGCCGCCTCAGGGTAGCAGCGCCGAATCGGGCGCGGCAAGCAGGACTCAGGTCCTGATCCGACCGCCGACTGCGCCGAGCGCCTTCGTGATCCGGTCAAGAGTCGCGTCGATCTCGGCGTCGGTCAGGGTTCGGTCGTCGGCCTGCAGGACGATCCGCCAGGCGAGGCTCTTGTCCGCGGCATCGAGCGGCGCGCCCCGATAGATGTCGAACAGTTCCAGGGACACGAGGTTCGGCCCGCCGGCGGCCCGGATCGCGCCCGCGACCGCGACCGACGGGACGCTCGCGGCCACGACGATCGCGAGGTCGCGCTCGGCCACGGGGTGCCGAGAGGGCGAGGCTGCCCGAACGTCGGCCAGGCGGCCGCCGCCGAGACCGGCGATGTCGAGCTCGGCCACGATCAGGCGCGCGCCGCGCAGGTCGACCGACTCCGCGACCGCGGGATGGAGCTCGCCGACGACGCCCGACAGGACGATCCCGGCGGCTGCTCGATCGCCGCCTTCGGCCACGACCCGGGCGGCCCGGCCGGGATGGAGGAGCGGCTCGCCGGCCAAGGTTTCATAGCGGACGTCGGCGAAGCCGAGGCGCCTGGCGATCAGCTCGATCAGGCCCTTCGCATCGTCGAGGTCGGCGGCGCGCCGAGGTCGGTTCCAGGACGCCGGCTCGAACGGTCCGGTCAGCGCAAATCCGAGTCGCCACCACTCGCGGGTCAGCTCGCCATCGCGGCCGTAGCCCTTCCCGATCTCGAAGATCGCGACATCAGCGCGACCGTGCCGGATGTTGCTGCTCGCGATGTCGACCAGGCACCCGACGATCGCGGGACGCAGCACAGAGTGATCGGCCGACAGGGGGTTCGTGACGTGGATCGAGCGACCGATCGCCGGCTCCGAGCCCGCGACCACCGGCAGCTCAGTGGTCCAGGCGAAGCGCTCGGCGAGCGCCGGCGAGACCAGGGCATGGCTGACCGTCTCGGTGACTCCGGCCCCCGCGAGCACCTGGCGGATCGCGTCGCGGACGGCCAGCGGCGACGCGCGGAACGCCGGCATCGAGGTGTGCGGCAGGATCGCCGGGATCGTGTCGTAGCCGGCGATCCGGGCGACCTCCTCGGTGAGATCGGCCTCGATCGCGATGTCACGCCGCCACGTCGGCACGACGGCGACGAGGGTCTCCACCGCGCGAACCGCCACGGCCAGAACGCGCGGTTCGGCGGCAACGCGGACCGTGACGTCCGCGCCGGTCGAGGCTGGTGCGGTCTCGATGCCGACCCGGGCGAGGACGGCGCGCTGCTCGTCGATCGAGAACGTGGTCCCGAGGAGGCGGTTGACCCGGGCGGGCCGGAACGCGACGCGGGCGGGCTCGGGCTCGGCGGGTGCGGTGTCGACCCGGCCGCGAGCGACGGAGCCACCGGCCCATTCAGCGACGAGCCGGGCCGCGCGATCCGCGCCGACGCGCGCGAGCCGTGTCTCCTGGCCCTTCTCGAAGCGCAGGCTGGCCTCGGAGCGGAGGCCGTAGCGCTGGCCGGTTCGGCGGATGAGGATCGGGTCGAAGAGCGCCGATTCGACGATGACCCGGGTTGTGCCGTCGCCGACCTCGGATCCGGCGCCGCCCATGATCCCGCCGATCCCGAGCGGGCCGCGCTCGTCGGCGATCAGGAGGGTCTCGGAGTCGAGCTCGCGGGCCACGTGGTCGATCGTCTCGAGGCGCTCCCCCGGCGTCGCCCGGCGGACGGTGATCCGGCGGACGCCGTCGCGCTCGGCGACCCCGTCGGCGTCGTACGTGTGGATCGGCTTGCCGAGCTCGAGCATCACGTAGTTGCTGACGTCGACGACATTGCTGATCGGGCGCTGACCGGCGGCCCGGAGACGCATCTGGACCCGGTCCGGCGACGGGCCGACGGTGACGCCGTCCACCCATCGACCCACGAACCGCGGGCACCACTCGGGATCGAGCACGTCCACCGTGAGGAACGTGGCCACATCGCGGTCGTCCTCGACGGGGTCCGTCTCGGGCCAGCGGAGCGGCGTCCCGGTGATCGCGGCGACTTCCCTAGCCAGTCCGATCAGCGACAGGGCATCGCCCCGATTGGGCTTGACGTCTACGTCGAGGACAACATCGCCATAGAGATCGGTCAGGGCGATCCCGATCGGGGCGTCGGGCGGCAGAATCAGGATCCCGTCGGCGTCGCCGGTCAGGTTCAGCTCGTCGCCGGAGCAGAGCATCCCGTTGCTGACGACGCCCATCTTCTCGGTCCGTTCGATCCGCCGGTCGCCGGGCAGGACCGCTCCGGGCAGGGCGACCGGGACGCGCTGTCCGGCGGCGATGTTCGTCGCTCCGCAGACGATCGCGAGCGGCGGCTGCCCCTCGGCGACGCGGACGCTGGTGAGGGATAGGCGATCGGCGTTCGGGTGCTTCTCGACGCTGAGCAGCTCGCCG
>JANLYK010000200.1:0-2498 GCA_031365595.1 Chloroflexota bacterium
GTGAAGTTCGCCTACACGTTCTGCCTGGGCGGGCTGTCGTTCTTCCTGTTCCTCGTCCTGACGATCACCGGCGTCTACCTGATGTTCTTCTACGTGCCGTCGGCGACCCTCGCGTACACGAACATCCTCGACATCCAGAGCCAGGTCACGTTCGGCCTGCTGACCCGGAACATCCATCGCTGGGCCGCCCACTTGATGGTGTTCTTCGTCTTCCTGCACATGATGCGGGTCTTCTACCACGGGGCCTACAAGCCGCCGCGCGAGTTCAACTGGGTCGTCGGCGTGGTCCTGCTGTTCCTGACGATCATGCTGTCGTTCACCGGCTACCTGCTGCCGTGGGACCAGATCGCGTACTGGGCGATCACGATCGGCACGAACATGGGTGGCTACGCGCCGCTCCTGAATGTCCCGGTCAACCGACTCCTGCTCGGCGGCCTCGAGGTCGGCCAGAACACCCTTCTGCGCTTCTACGTGCTCCACATCATGGTCTTCCCCTTGGCAGCCGCGATCTTTCTGGCCGTCCACTTCTGGCGGATCAGGAAGGATGGCGGAATTTCCGGGCCGCTCTGAGCCATGACTGACACGAAACAGCCGACGGAGAAGCGGGTCGTCCTACCTCGGGCCAATGGCCTCGGCGGAGCTCGGCCTTGGACCTCGGTGAGCCATGACTGATACGAAGCAGCCCACTGAGAAGCGGGTCGTCCTTCCTGTCGATCCCACCCGGCGGACAGAGATCGACAAGCAGCGTGTGCCGATGTCGGCCCGGCCGTACCGGTTGCTCGCACTGGTCAAGCAGGACGCCGTCGTCCGGGTCCAGAAGGAACCCGATGACACGGTCATGACCTGGCCGCACCTCCTCTCGATCGAGTTCTTCGCGGCCGGGATGATGAGCATCTTCCTGCTCCTGATGGGCCTCTTCATCAACGCCCCGCTCGAGGAGCTCGCGAACAGCAACGTGACCCCGGCCGTGGCCAAGGCGCCCTGGTACTTCCTCGGTCTCCAGGAGTTGCTCGCCTACTTCCACCCGACCGTGGCCGGCGTGCTCACGCCCCTGCTCGTCCTCGTCGGGGCCGGCTTCATCCCGTTCGTGGATCGCGGCAACCTGACCGCGACTCGGCCGTCGGAGCGCAAGACCGCGGTCGTCCTGTTCACGATGTTCTGCGCGCTCGGTCTGATCCTCACGTTCGTCGGGATCTTCTTCCGAGGCCCGGGCTACAGCTTCGTGATCCCATACCTGCCCTTCTTCGAGAACACCTCGCCCGGCCTCCACTTCTCCCTCTGACCTGACGAGAGACCGATGACCCCGATGAGCAACGCCCGATGAGCAACTACCACCTCGAGCCGGCCGACCGGCCGAAGGCGCTCGCGCCCGAGGCGATCAAGTCGCTCCGTCGATCCCAGGTCAAGGGGATCTCCCGACGCCAGCTCCTGCGCTACTCGATCGGCGGCGGGGTGGGGCTGTGGCTGCTCGAGGTCACCGCCGGGACGATCGGCTTCATCTGGCCGAACCTGACCGGTGGCTTCGGGAGCAAGGTCAGGATCGGAACCCTCGACGAGATCAAGCTTGCCAACAGCAGCCTGCCGATCTCGGACGGATTCCCGGCCTACGTGCCCGAAGCACGCGCCTATATCGTCCTGATGGATACCGGACGCCAGCAGTTCGTGCCCGGCGCCGATCCCAGCGGCGACGGCGCCGCGCTCAACGTGCGCGGCCTGTACCAGCGCTGCCCGCACCTTGGCTGCAAGCCGAACCCGTGTCTGAAGAACTTCTGGATGGAGTGCCCGTGCCACGGGTCGCGCTACGACCGGCTCGGGATCAAGGCCGAGGGCGCCGCGTATGGACCAGCGGCCCGGGGCATGGATCGCTTTTCCGCCGAGGTCGACAGCGCGGGCGTCCTGACCCTCGACACCGGCAAGATCACCCTCGGCCCGCTGCCGGTCGCGGTCGGCCAGCCCGGGATCATCCCGCCGCGCACGCCGACGGGCTGCATCTGATGTCCGACCAGACGCTGTCGACGCCGGCGCCCGTACCGGACGGGACGGACGCGCCGGTTTCGGAGGATCGCCTGCCGGCCACGGTTCCCCAGCAGACCCTGACCGCGGATCGGTTCAGCGCGCCGCCGTCGGTCAAGGCGATCGCCGGCCTCACCCCGCAGCGCTCGGCAGGCATCGTCCGCCAGTCCGCAGCGGCTCGCTGGGTCGGCTTCCTGACCGTGATCTTCGTCAGCCTGTTCATCGTCGGCTACTGGTTCTACGAGCTCGGCGCGCCGGCCGGGATCTCGACCGCCCGGCTCCAGACCGAGATCGACCGCCAGCAGGTCGTCGACGTCCAGCGCGGGTACAGCCTGTACGAGGCGAACTGCGCGCGATGCCACGGGCCCACCGGGCTCGGACCGAACGAGCCCGACGCCGCGGCCAAGGCCACCGCGGGCCAAGGCTACATCGGTCCCCAGCTGAACTCCCAGGAGAAGCTCTTCGCTCACCTGAGCGAGGCGTAT
>JANLYK010000249.1:0-4863 GCA_031365595.1 Chloroflexota bacterium
CTTCGGGTCCGCCCGGATACGGCAGACCGAGCAGCCGACCGACCTTGTCGAATGCCTCGCCGGCGGCGTCGTCCACCGTCTGGCCGAGGAGCCGATAGGTCAGGTGGTCGCGCATCTCGACGAGGAACGTATGGCCGCCCGACACGATGAGAGCGACGAGCGGGAAGATCGGCTCCTCGCGATCGTCGTCGCCGGGATCGGTCAGCCAGGCCGCGTACAGGTGGCCCTCGAGGTGATTCACGCCGACGAGCGGCTTGTCGTGGACCCACGCGAGCGTCTTCGCGAAGTTGATCCCCACAAGCAGCGAGCCCGCGAGGCCCGGGCCGTGCGTCACTGCGACCGCATCCACGTCGTCGAGCCCGATGCCCGCGTCGGCGAGGGCCTGATCGAGGACGGGCACGATCCAGCGGAGGTGGGCCCGCGCGGCGACCTCGGGCACGATCCCGCCCGTTCCGGCGTGGAGCGCCGTCTGGCTGGCGACGACGTTCGATAGGATGCGTCGTCCCCCGGCGATCACCGCGATCCCCGTCTCGTCGCACGACGACTCGACCGCGAGCAGGAGCGATCCGTCGGCGTTGGCGTTCGTCATGTGTCCCCTTCGGAACCGATCGGTCCATGCGGCGCCGGCTCGGCGTCGATCGCCGCTCGGAGCCGATCCAGTCGGGCCACGAGGCGCGGCTCGTCGATCGGCTCGGTCGTCATGATCAGGGCGTCCTCGTTGTTGTCGCTGTAGTAGCGCGGCCGGAGCCCGACCGGGCGAAAGCCGTACTTCTCGTACAGGCGCCGTGCCGCGAGGTTGGACAGGCGGACCTCGAGGGTCAGCTCGCGGGCATGCCGGTTAGCGGCGAGGTCGAAGAAGGCGAGGAGCAGCCGCTCGCCGATCCGTTGGCGGCGCCAGTCGGGATGGACCGCGAATGTCGTGATGTGGGCCTCGTCGACCATCAGCCACATCCCGCCATAGGCCACGATCCGACCATCGGCCCGGCCGACGAGGTACGACGCGAGGCGATTCGTCATCAGCTCGCTGCGATAGGCGTTGGCCGGCCACGGCGTCGAGAAGCTCGTCTCCTCGATCCGCTGGACCTCCTCGAGGTCATCGACGCTCATCGGCCCGATCACGAGCCTCACGGGCGGTCGCGCGACCATGCCACCTCTCCGCTCTCGACCGCGACCCCGCGCGGCAGGCTGACGTACTAGGGGACGAGTCGGGCGAGGTCGTCCTCGTCGCCGGCGGCGAGGCGCGCGGCCCCGAGCCGGGCGAGGGCCGCCGGAAACGCAGTGCGGGCGCGCTCGCCGCGCTCGGAGGCGTCGGCCGGGGCTCGCCCGGCAAGGTCCACCGCGACGAGGACCTCGTCCTCGGCGAGGTCGGGATCCGAGCCGCCCGGCAGGAGCACCGGGGCGCCTGCGTGCCGCACGATGTGGCGGTCGTTGGGACCGGCCGGGACGACAAGAACGGCTCGCTCCCCTGCCCCACTGGCCGCCAGGAGGGCCGCTCCGGTCGACACGCCCACGATCGGGATGTTCAGCTCGTGGGCGAGTGCCTTGGCCGTCGCGATCCCGACCCGCAGACCCGTGAACGCGCCCGGCCCGGTCCCGACGATCACGCCCGCGATCCGCGACCGGCGCAGGTTGTTCTCGCCGGTCAACCGCCCGATCGCGGGCAGGAGCTGGGCGCCGTGGGTCCGCCCAGCGGCCCAGGTCGAGACGCCGAGCAGGGTGCCGTCGACGGCCGCCGCCGCGACCACGACCTGGCTGGTCGCGGTGTCGATCGTGAGCAGCCAGGCGCGCCGGCCATCGTGTCCGGCAGCGCGCATCGCCGGGCTGGCGCCGGTCGAACCGCCCGCGCTCATCGAGCGGCCACGACGTAACGCTGGTAGGTCCCATCGCCGGCGACGACGTCGATGTCCCGTGCCTCCTCGCCACTGCCGCCGATCCGGACGTCGAGGCGCGCCGCGGGGAGGACCCCGCCCATCCGCTCGGGCCACTCGACGACGGTCAGCCCATCCGCCTGGCGATCGTCGATCACGCCGCCGGCGAGGGCGTCGCCCGCGTCGGCGAGGCGGTACAGGTCCACGTGGAAGAACGGCATCCGCCCGGGATATTCGTTCATCAGGATGAACGTCGGCGAGGTGACCGTGTCCGCGATCCCGAGGCCGCGGGCGATCCCCTTCGCGAGCTGGGTCTTGCCCGCCCCGAGTTCGCCCCACACGCAGACAAGGTCGCCGGCGGAGGCCACCCGGCCGAGGCGCTCGCCCAGCCCGATCGTGCCCTCGACCGAGGTCGTCCGGACGCGAACGCGGAGATCGGCGGCGGGCATGTCAGGTGTCCCGCCGGCGAGCCGGCCGTGCATCGTCAGGCGAACCGCTCGAGGTCGGCGATCGGGATCGGGATCGGCGCCTGATCGCCGAAGACGACCCAGCCGGCCTCGAGGAACGTGCCGCCCGCGAACCGGCGCGTGCCGGCCAGTCCGGCCCAGCGACCCTCCTCGCCGGCGTGCTCACCGGACCGGACGCGGATGTGGTCGTCCGGCGTCACCGGAATGTCGATGCCGGGCTCATCGAACACGAGAGCAGGGGGATCGATCGTGATCGCCACGTTGCTCCCGGACAGGGCCTCGAGGACGGCGGCCACCGGCCCGGCGATCGGTCGCCGCAGCGCCCCGTCGAGGACGAGAACCGCGAACGGCGGCAGCCTGTGGAGGGCGGCGCGCTGGCGTCCCTCCGAGGCGAGGAAGTCGCGCCGCTCCTTGCCTGCCAGGCCGCTCACGATCACGCCCCGGACGCCCATGGCCCGCGCCCGGGTCAACGCCTCGGCGTCGACCCGCGAGCCGATGACGAGGATTGTCCCGGACAGCCCGACGTCGAGTGTCGTCGCTCGGAGGCGGCCGTGCTGGCGCTGGTCGTGGCGATCGCTGCCGAGCGAGAGGCGTCCATGGGTCGGATCGCCGAGGGC
Source organism: Chloroflexota bacterium (assembly GCA_031365595.1). Lineage (GTDB taxonomy): Bacteria > Chloroflexota > Limnocylindria > Limnocylindrales > CSP1-4 > CF-46. Next base: position 2,953 of record JANLYK010000249.1, read on the forward strand.
CTCGACGCCGAGCATCGCCCGGCCCTGCGCGCGGACCCGGATGCCGACGCCGGGCCGCACGTCGCGGACCACGCCGGCCAGGGGGCAATCGACCGGCTCCGGGTGCTCGCCGGCCGCAAGCGCCCAGTGACCGCCGTGCTCATACAGCAGCTCGCCCGCCTCGGCGCCCTGGCCGCGCCGCATCCGGACGCCGGTCTGGCCGGCCGTGATCCAGCGGTCGCCGGCCCGTGCCGCGTCGTCGGTCGCGGCCGCTCCGAGCTGGACGAGCCGCGCGTCCCGGAGGCGCTCCACCACGGTGGTACCAGCCACGATCGCGTCGCCCGCGGCAACCAGCGCACGGTCCCCCGGCCGCAGCGGAAACGACACCTCGATCGGCCCACCCAGGAGCGGCCGGCGGCCGACGAGGTCGAGGCCCCGCGAGTCGGGCGGTCCGGGTGGGGTCGCGCGCCGGTCGGACGTGCGGCGATCGGGACGCGTGCGGAGGTCGGTCATCGGTCGCGCGTCAGCCACAGCGATTCCTGCCACGCGTCGAGCAGCTCGCGTCGCCGATCCTGACGGTCGGGCAGGCGGAGGGGGACGTCGCGCAGGTCTATGAGCAGGCCGCCGAGCCCACCCGACACGTCGATCGCGAACTTCCGGCCGCGGGTCCCGAGGCGGACGGCGTCGCGAAAGTGGAATTCCGCCGTGGCAATCTCGCCGGGGGCCAGATCGACGACCTCGAGGCCGCCCGGCACGAGATCGCTATCGCTCGAGCCGGTCCCGGCGTGAATGGTGACCCGGCCGGCGCTCGCCCCGGAGCGGATGCCGCCCGGGATCACCACGCTGCCGAGCGGCGTGAGGATGTCGTCGACCAGGTCGAGGATGGCCTGACGGCGCTCGACCGCATCGGGGATCACCCCGATCGGGCCGAGCAGGCGAGCATGGTCCTGGGCGATCGCGATCGCGGCCGGCCGGCGCAGGACGTCGGCGACCGCGAGCGCGACGGCCGGGCCGGGGGCCACCGCGAACGCACCGCCGGCGACGATCACGAGGTCCGGCGCGGGCAGGGCCGACTGGTCGGGCGTCGCCGCGATCAGGACGCCGAGAGCGGCGCGGGCCGCGGCCAGGCGGAGGCGCGCCCCGTCGCCGGCGATCCCCGACCATGGCCACAGGCGAAGCTCGCGCAGCCGGTCGCGCAGCCGATGACGATCAAGGGGCATGGTCGACCAGGCGAGGACGCGGTCCACGATCGCGTCGTCAGGCTCGACGGGTACGAGACCGGCGTCCGCCACGATCGAGACCTGTGGGACGGAATTGTTGCCGCCGACCCCGGGCGACGCCGTTGCGCGCAGGCCACCGTCGAACCCGATCTCGATCAGCTCGACGCGCCGATCGAGGACATCGGCCAGGTCGCCGACCGCCCGGCCTGCCGCCCGGCGCGGGTCGTCGGGTCCGCCGCGGATCTCGTCGAGCAGCTCGCGCAGGGCCGATCCGGGCGGGTCTCCGGCGGTCGCGGCGGGCGCCAGAAGAAGCTCGCCGTTTCGCTCGCCGGCAGCGACTTCCAGACGCCCGAGGTGCTCGGCCATCGCCCCGGCCAACACGACGGACAGGTCCGAGCGCCGAGCTGTGACCCCGGCAACGATTGCCGCGAGCTCGTCGAGCTGACGGCGCTCATCGGCCCCCGGCGGATCGCCGGCGCCCACGAGCAGGACGTGATTGGCCGGGTCGAGCAGCGTCGAGGTCACGTGCAGAGCGTCGTTGCCGTCGAGCGTCACCGAGCGCGTTCGCCAGCCGGTGCTCCGAGCGGCCTCGATCAGGGGCTCGGCCGCGCGCTCGGACACGGCCACGACGAGGATCGAGCGGGGCGGGGCGCTTCGGCCGGTCAGACGCGGCAGGGCCTTTGCGGTCGACGATGGATCGGGCCGCTCGCCG
>JANLYK010000272.1:0-6608 GCA_031365595.1 Chloroflexota bacterium
CTCTCGAAGGTTCCGTTCGAGCTCGGCGTCACGCACTACGACCAGCCGCCGCCCGACCATCTCGACGATCTCGAGGAGCTCCGGAAGACGGATCGGTTCCGCGAGGCCAACGAGCTCCGCGCCTGGATCGAGGTCGAAGACGGCCGGATCGTCGGGCACGGCCACCTCGGGCGGGGGCACATCGGCGCGACGACCGTCCGGATCGGGCCGGCGGCGATCCGGTTTCCCGCGGTCCACCTGCCGGATCTCCGGCCCGAGCCGGTCGCGACAGGCACGTCCGTCCGATTCGTCCAGACCGTGGGCGGCCGGATGGGCATCCCGACGCCGCGCCCGGTCAAGCACAAGCCGTTCGTCCAGTTCTGGCCGTCGATCGCGTGGACGACCCTCGCCCTGACGCTCAACGCCGATGGCTCGTCCAGTCACGAGCTCGTGGGCGCCAGCCCATTTCCGCGTCACTGGGTGTATGACGCGACGGGGAGTCTCGTCCAGAAGTCGGGAGTCATCGACTTCACAACCTGGTTCAACGACTCCTTCGGGCAGCGCACGCCATGGGGCGAGACAGACTCACCGGCGGTCGTCGCCGCGGTCGAGACGGCGCTGGAGCGACGGCTGTCGTCGACGATCATGGCCAAGGGTGCGCACCCGAAGACCCGGACGCTCGACGCCGGCGAGACGCTCGTGGAGCAGGGCGCTCCCGGAACCGAGATCTACCTCGTCCTCGACGGGATGTTCGTCGTCGAAGTGGACGGGGACGGCGTCGCTGAGATCGGGCCGGGCGCGGTCGTCGGCGAGCGCGCCGCGCTGGAAGGCGGGACGCGGACCGCGACGATCCGGGCGAGCACACGGGCGAGGGTTGCCCAGGTCAGCGGCTCGGACCTCGACCTCGGCGATCTCGGCGCCCTCGCCACGACCCATCGTGCCGAAGGCGATCGGCTGGCCGCCCAAGAGGCCTGAGCCGCGGCGAAGCGACTCGAGGCGGCGCTCATCAGCTTCCGAAGATCTTCGCGATCTCGTAGGGCGCGCTTTCCTCGAGCTGGTCGTAGCGGCAGTCGGCCGGCTGCTTGTCGTCGCGCCAGCGGACGAACGTGGTCCCATGCCGGAAGCGGTCGCCCTGGAGGTGGTCGTAGGCGACCTCGGCGACGCGCTCGGGCCGGAGCGCCTCCCACGACAGGTCCTTGCCCCGGTTCCAGCGGCTCGTGGCGCCGGGCAAGCGCTGGCCCGAGGCGTCGGCGGTGCCCATCGAGGACCACTCGGCCCACTCCTTCCACGGGTGGCCATCCGTGGCGTTCTCGCGGAGCGGCTCGAGCAGCTCGGTCAGCGCCGCGCGCTTGTCCCACGTGAACGACGAGGTCACCCCGACGTGGTGGAGCGAGCCCTGGTCGTCGAAGATGCCGAGGAGCAGCGACCCGACGTGCGTCCCCGGCCCGTTCTTGTGCCAGCGGAACCCCGCCACGACGCAGTCGGCCGTGCGCTGGTGCTTGACCTTGAGCATCGCCCGCTTTCCCGGGTGGTAGGTGCCATCGAGGCGCTTCGCGACCACGCCGTCGAGCCCGGCCCCCTCGAACCGGTCGAACCAGTCGGCGGCGAGCGCCCGGTCGCGGGTCGCGGGCGTCAGGTGGATCGGCGGCAGGACGTTCGCGAAGGCGGCCTCCAGGCGCTCGCGGCGCGTCGCCTGGGGCACTTCGCGGAGATCTTCGTCGCCGAGCGCGAGGAGGTCCCAGGCGACGAAGCTGGCCGGCGTCTCGGCAGCGAGCATCTTGACCCTGGACGCGGCCGGGTGGATTCGGAGGAGGAGCGACTCGAACGCGAGCTCCCCGTCGGTCGCAATCACGACCTCGCCGTCCACGACGCAGCGCTCGGGCAGGGACGCCTTCAGGGGCTCGGCGAGCTCGGGAAAGTACCGATCGAGCGGCTTCAGGTCTCGGCTCTGGATCAGGATCTCGTCGCCGTCCCGGAAGACGATCGCCCGGAAGCCGTCCCACTTCGGCTCGAACAGCCAGCCGTCGCCGTCCGGCAGGCCATTGCTCGGCTTGGCGAGCATCGGCTCGAGTGGCGGATCGAACGGCAGGTGCACGAACCGAGTGTAGGGCTGATCCTTCGCGAGGCGGAACCTGTACGGCTTGGGTGCAGGTGGAACTGCGTGCCGGCTCGGGACGTCCCCGGGCCGGGCCGCCACAGCGCGGCCGATGGGGAGAACGCACATGCTCACATTCGCTCGGACCAATCGACGGATCCCGTCGATCGCGACCGGATTGCTCCTGGCGGGGATCGTTGTCGGTGCCGCCGGATGCGGGGGCTCCGCCGCCGCGACGGCCGGCGCCCAGGGAGCCGCCGGAGCGCCCGCCGCATCGAGCGCACCCGGCCGGACTGGCTCGTCGGCAGGTGGCAATGGCTCGCAGGTCGGTGGCTCCGGCCAGGACGCCGTGGTCGATGACACGAAGATCGTCCGGACCGGCTCCCTCCAGGTCACCGTCGCCGATCCGGACAAGGCGGTCCTCGCGGCGCGCGACGCGATCCGCGGGCTGGGCGGCTACATCGGAGCGTCGCAGGCGCAGCGGAGCGACGACAAGATCATCGCCAGCGTGACGTACCGGATCCCGGTGGCGCGCTGGGAGGATGCCCTCGATGCGATCCGCCGTCTCGGAACCGAGGTCGGTGAGCAAACCGACGCCGTCGAGGTCACCGGCCAGCTGGTCGACCTCGAGGCCAGGATCCGCAACCTCCGGGCAAGCGAGGTGGCCCTCGTCGGCTACGTGGAGAAGGCGGCGAAGACCTCTGATCTGCTCGAGATCGAGGCACGCCTGACCGACACCCGCGGCCAGATCGAGCAGCTCACCGCGCAGCAGGCAGCCCTCGCCGATCAGGCCGCGATGGCGACGTTGACGGTCACGTACGGGACGGAGCTCGTTGCGGTGACCGAGGCAGCCGCCAAGTGGAACCCGGCGGCCGAGGTGGATCGAGCGTCGGCCACGCTGATCGCGGTCGGCCAGGGGCTCGCCAGCTTCCTGATCGTGTTCGCGATCGTCTGGCTGCCGATCCTCGCCGGTCTTGGAGTCCTCGGGCTCATCGCCCTGGCGATCGCCCGTCGGCTTGGCTGGCGACGCCGGGTCGATCTGCCGCCGGTCGGGCCGGTCGCCTAGCGATCCGGGAGCCCCTCGAGCGCCGATCGGGCGGTTTCCCGGCCGAGGTTCCAGGCCGCCCACGCGGTCGCCTCGGGCGCGGCGAGCGCCTGTCGCCGGGTTTCGAGCCAGTCGAGGAGGAGGGTCCGGTTCGATCCGCCGAGCGCGGGCAGTGCCCGGACCAGTGCTGGGACCGCGTCGTCGCCGAGCGCCCGGGCATACCGGATGTCGAGCCCGCTCTGGCCGTCGCGCGGAACGAGCGCCGGATTCAGCACCCGGGCGACGTTCTCCTCGGCGATGACTCGCGACGGCCCGACGACGTTCATCCCGATCAGGACGGCGACCGCGGCGATGGCCAGGCCATGCAGCAGGTAACCCATCCGGTTCCGGGCGAGCAGGACGATCGTGATCGCGATCCCGGCTCCCAGCCAGACAATCGAGGCGAGAACGTAGAACCGGAGCTCCGTCCAGCCGTATGCGTCCTGGTAGATCCGGAGCCGGATCAGGGCCGAGACGAGGACGGCAGCGGTCAGCGCGGCAAGCACGATCCCGGCGGCGACGAGGGCGATGGTCCGGCGGGCGGCGATCGCATGGACCACCGCGAGCAGCCCGCCCGCCAGGACGGCGACCCAGACCAGCTCGAAGAACCCGCTCCGGGCGTACTGGGCGTAGGGCAGGCCGGTGACCGCGAGGCTGTCCTGGCCGCCGAACAGGTAGCCCACCTGGAGCACGACGAAGACGCCGAACAGGACATCGACCGCGACGAGGATGGTCGCCGCCTCGATGGCGCCGAGCCGCAGGATCGGCAGCGGTTCCCCGGCGCGGGCCGCCGGGGCGGGGAGGCCGGCGGCCACCGCGCCGGGCGACGAAGCGATCGGTGGTCGGGCGGCGAGGGACGCCCCGGGCGCCTCGGGTTCGTCGGGTTCGTCCCCGATCGAGCCCGCGGCGACCGCCAGCAGTCCGCCGACTCCCCAGGCGACCAGGAAAGCGAACGCCAGCCGGAGCGGCAGCATTCCGAGGTCGACGTTCCAGCTGAACAACTGGCTCATCAGGCGTTCGAAGGCGACGTCGGCCGCCGAGAACAGGGCCGCGAACACGACCAGCATCGGGACGGCGAGCAGAAGGCCGCGCGCCACCGGACTGGCCCACGCCGGCAGGCGCCACGCGGCTGATCCCGCTCCGGCGTCGGGGCGTGGCTGGTTCACCGCCGCCGCCGCGCGCAGGACGCCGATCCCGACCCAGCCGAGGACCAGGAATCCGAGCTCGACGATTCGCGCGGCGGAGCGACGGGTCACCGCGGCTCCCGAGATCGCGGCGACCGAGGCCCCGAGCAGCGCTGCCAGGCTCAGAACGTCGAGCACGAGCAGGACCGGATCGGCCCGGACGGCGATCGCGAGGGCGACAAGCACGGTCGCCGGCGGCAGCCACCAGTCGGCCCGATCGATGGCCAGATCGCGTGGCCGCAGGGCGACCGCCGCAGCGAGGACCGCACCCGCGAGCAGGGGCACGTTGAGGCCGAGCAGGGTGTCCACGAGGAACGCCTGGGCGACGAGTCCGATCACGGCGGCGAGCGCCAGGATCCGGAGTGCGGCGGGTCGGGTCATGACGGCTCCCGTGGCGGCGCTCGCAGGCGTGGCTGGCGTTGCGCGGGCAACGGCGAACACGGCGCGGGCGGTGGGGTGGATCCAGGCTGCGAACCCGAGACGACCGGCCGCGGGCTCGTGTTGCGCCGCGACGTCGGGCTCCGGTACCTGCAGCGACGTGGCAGCATTCGCCTCGAATGACCGAACAGGCCGAGCGCTACGACCGGATCGCCGAGGGCTACGCCCGGTGGTGGGCGCCCGTGATCGCGCCGGCCGCCCTGCCTGTGCTCGACGAGATCGAGCCCGCGGTCGCCGCCGGCGCGCGCCACGTCCTCGACGTTGGAACGGGGACCGGGACACTCGCGATCGCGATCCTGAAGCGCTGGCCGCAGGTCCGGGTCACCGCGATCGACGCGTCGGCCGGCATGGCCGAGGCCGCGCGCGCCGAAGCAGATCGCCTCCTCGCGCGAGACGAGCGATCACGCCTCGACATCCGGGTCGCGTTCGCCGACGACCTCCGCATGCCCGACGACAGCGTCGACGTGGCCGCCTCGTCCTTTGTGCTCCAGCTCGTTCCGAACCGGTTCCTGGCCCTGCGCGAGGTCCGCCGTGTCCTTCGGCCTCGCGGCACGTTCGCGTGGGTGTCGTGGCTGGCCCACGACCAGCCGTGGGCGCTCGACGCGGACTTCGACGACGCGCTCGTCGATGCCGGTGAGGAGCCGCGCGAATGGTCCGATCGACCCGGTGACCTGGCCGGCCCGGCGAGCGCGATCGCCCAGATGCGCCGGGCCGGGTTCGCCGACGTGCGCGCCGCGGCGGGCCTGCTCGAGCATCCGTTCGATGTCGATGGCTACATCGGATTCATGGCCGAGTTCGACGAGGAGGACCTCGTCCAGGAACTACCGTCGGACATCCGGGCCCGGTTCGATGCTGCCCTTCGTCGACGGGTCACAGCGCGTCGGCCGGACGAGCGGGTGCTCCGGCTGCCGACTGTGCTCGTGAGCGGCGTCCGTCGCTGACTGGACGACGACGTTGCGCCCGGGCGGCGCGTTTGCGCCCGGCGCCCTCGCGCGGCTCGCAGCGATCGCCGAGGATCAGCTCTCGGAGCTGTCGCCCGAACCCGAGTCGCCGGAGTCGCCGCCCTCGGCTGCCGCGCCCTCGGCGCCCTCGGCCGGCTCCTCGCCCTCGGCGATCTCCGCGGCGGCAACGGCCTCTTCGGCCTCGAGCGCAGCCTCTTCCGCCTGGAGCCGGGAGGCGAGCACCTTGGCCACGACTTCGTCGGGATCGGTCAGGAGGGTCACGTCACTCGGGATCGCCAGGTCGGACACCTTGACGACCGCGTCGAAGTCGACGAGCGACTCGATCGAATACTCGATCGACTGGGGCAGATGGTCCGGAAGCGCCTTGACCCTGACCGACTCGAGCTGGTGCATGAGCGTGCCGTTGAGGTTCTCGATGGCATTCGACGTGCCGATCGGGACCAACGGAACGTCGACGGTCAGCTCCTCGGTCATCCGGACGAGGAACAGGTCCACGTGGAGCGGCCGACGATGGACGGGATGGACCTGGACGCCGTGGACGAGGACCGGGCGGGCCTTCTTGCCGTGGACCGACAGGTCGATCAGCGCGTTCTGGCCGGCCTTGCGGCGGAGGAGCTCGAACTCGTGGTAGTCGAGCGAGACGTTCTCCGAGCCGAGTCCGTGACCGAACACGACCGCCGGCAGGCGACCCTCGCGACGGAGGTTGGCGACCTTCTTGCCGATCAGCTCGCGCGGCTCGGCCGCGAGGCTCAGGCGGTTCGACGTGGCGGTGGACATCGGGTGGATCCTCGGTGGTGTGGCTCGGGACGGGCGCGACTCGCCGACGGGGCTGTCGGGGCGCCCGGAACGGCGCACACCTTATCACG
>JANLYK010000296.1:0-6932 GCA_031365595.1 Chloroflexota bacterium
AATCGATATCGAATTAGCCGTTGACGACTAACTCCGGGCACGTTAGCCTCCGGCGATGAACGGTCTCGTCCTCTTCGGCGACGTGATCCGGTCCCGGCGCGACTCGCCGGCCGCGACGGCGTGGCTGCGGACTCTCGCCGCAGATCTGACCGAGGCGGTGGCAAAGGACCACCGGCTGGCACCGTTCGAGTTCACCCAGGGCGACGAGATCCAGGGACTGCTCGTCCCGTCCGCCGATCCGATCACGCTGATCCTGCGGGCCGTCCTCCACCCCGACGCCCTCGGCATGCGCTGGGTCATTGTCGCCGGCGAGGTTGACCCGGGGCACGGGCCCGCCACCCAGCGGAGCGGTCCTGCGTTCATCACCGCCCGCGAACGACTCGGGCTCGCCGCGAGCCGGCGCGAGCTCCTCTCGGTCGTCAGCGGCGATGCATCGACGGATGTGCTCCTCGACGGCACGGCGCCGCTCCTCGGCACGCTCCTCGCCGAACTGACCCAGCGCCAGCGGGCGATCGCCTGGCTGGTCCTCGTTCAGGGTCTCCGACGGTCCGAGGCGGCCGAACGGCTCGGCGTCAGCCGGGCGACGGTCTCCGTCGCGGCCGATCGAGCGCATCTTCGGGCGCTGGCCAATCTCGCGAACGTCGTGCGCACGCTGCTCGCCCGGTCTACCGTGACGGCCTGATGGCCGACGCGATCCTCGTCCTCGCCTGGCTCGCCCTCGCCCACTTCGTTGCCGACTTCGTGCTCCAGTCGAGCCGGATCGCGTCGGCCAAGTCGAGTCACGGCTCGCGGGCCCTGATCGGGCTGGCCGCCCACGGGCTCGTCGTCACGCTGTGCGTCATGCCGGTCGGGTTCGCCTGGGGCGAGCGCGGCTGGTGGTTCGTGCTGCTGGCGGGTCTGAGCCACGTCCTGATCGATCGGACAAAGGTCGTCCTGACCCGGCGGGCGGCCGCCGGAGCACTGCGCGAGGCACACGGCCGTCACGAGGGTCCCCAGCCGCCGGAGCACCTCGGCCGGGCGTGGACCCCGCGCCCTGCCGCGCTCTTCCTTGCCGACCAGGGCGCCCATCTCGCGGTCGCCGGTGGCGGTTGGGCCGTGCTCCTCGCGGGCGTGCCGTTCGCGCCTGGCTGGACGTCGACGATCGATCGCTGGCTGGGCGGCTGGGATCGCGGGGTGGTCCACGGCGTCGTCAGCGTGTTCGTCGTGCTCGTCGCGCTCGCGATCGTCAATATCCGGGCGGCCTCGCTGTTCGTCGGAGTGCTGGTCCGGCCGGTCGAGGTGAGCGCCGGCGGCGAGCACCGTTGGGGCGGTCGCGTGGCGCCGGCGGTCGATCCGCTGGCCGTCGCGGCCGCGATGACCCCCGACGCCACGACCCGACCGGCGACCGTGGCCGGCTCTGTCCGGCGCTGGTCGATCCGGCTCGGGCCTCTCGACGCCATGGTCACCGCCGAGCCCGAACCCGGGGTCCCTCCGCCGGCGTCGGCCGCGGCCTCGAGCGCGGCACCGGCACCGCTCGGAGCCAGCGCCCGGGTTGGCGCGACGATCGGCATCCTCGAGCGGATCCTGATCGTGGTGTTCGTCCTGACCGGTACGGACGTCGCGATCGGCTTTGTGGTCGCGGCGAAGACCCTGGCGCGGTTCCGCCTCCTCGACGACCGCGACTTCGCCGAGTACTACCTGCTCGGAACGCTGGCCAGCGTGTCGGTCGCGATCGTCAGTGCGTTGATCGGCCGCGCGGCGCTCGGCGCGCTCCTGGGCTGAGCGGCGCCCGCCCCGGCGGTGCAACCGACCCGCCGCTGATCCTGCATGGACATCACTTCTTCACGAATGAGCGTGGCGCGTTCTCCCTGACGACGCGGATTCGCCCAACGGGCGATTCGTTCGTGCTCATTCGTTGTCGTTCGATCCACCTCGGGCATCGGCAACCCGGCAGCGCCAATGCGACCGCGATCGCCCTCAGGTTCCGCGCGAACCGACGCGCGCCCTTCGCTCGATCGACGCGAGGCGATCGGCCGCGGCGCGCAGCGTCTGGAGCTTCTTCGGGAAGGCGAATCGGACCTTCGTCCGACCGAGCTCGGGGCGCGAGTAGAACGACGAGCCCGGCACGGACGCGACCCCGGGGTCGGCGATGAGACGACGGGCGAAGGTCACGTCGTCCTCCTCGGTGAGGTCGGAGATGTCGGTCATCGCGTAGTAGGCGCCGGCCGGGTGGTGAACGCGGAACCCGGCGGCCTCGAGGGCCGGCAGCAGGACGTTACGCCGCTCCCGGTAGCCGGCCAGCAGGTCGTCGTAGTAGGCGTCGGCCATGGTCAGCCCGGCGACCGCCGCTTGCTGAAGGGGAGCGGCCGCGCCGACGGTCAGGAAGTCGTGGACACGCCGGACGCCGACGGTCAGCTCAGGCGAGGCGATCACCCAGCCGATCCGCCAACCCGTGACCGAATACGTCTTCGACATCGAGTCGATCGAGACGGTCCGTTCGGCCATTCCGGGCAGGGTCGCGAGCGGGATGTGCTCGCCCTCGTAGACGAGGTGCTGGTAGATGTCGTCGGTGAAGGCGATCAGGTCGTGCTCGCGGCACAGCCCGACGACGAGGTCGAGCTCCGCGCGCGAGAACACCTTGCCGGTCGGGTTGTGGGGCGAGTTCACGACGATCGCCCGGGTCCGCGGCGTGACCGCCGCCCGGAGCTCGTCGGGATCGATCCGCCAGTCCGGTTCGTGAAGGGTCACGTAGCGTGGGATCGCCCCGGTCAGGATCGCGTCGGGGCCGTAGTTCTCGTAGAACGGCTCGAAGACGATGACCTCGTCGCCGGGATCGAGCAGGCCGAGCATGGCCGCGATCATCCCCTCGGTGGCGCCGTTCACCACGGTGACCTGGGTGTCGGCGTCCACAACCCAGCCGGGATGGAAGCGGGCGGTCTTGGCCACGATCGCGTCCCGGAGCGGCTTCGAGCCGAACGTGATCGCGTACTGGTTGTGGTCGGCGTTGACGGCCTCGGCGACCGCGGCTTTCAGTTCCGGTGGGCAAGCGAAGTCGGGGAAGCCCTGGGCGAGGCTGACCGCACCGGCCGCGACCGCCAGGCGGTTCATCTCGCGAATGACCGACTCGGTGAACGAGTCGGCTTTGCGACTGATCCTGAGCATGGCGCGAATAGTAGGCTCTGAGCCGTGAAGCTCGACCTCCGGTTCATCATTCCGGGACCGACGTCGGGCACGGTCCTGCTCGACGCCGAGGGACGTCTGCCCGCCAAGTCGGCCGAGGGCGATGCCGACGAGGCAACGGTCGTCGCCGCGACCGCGTGCCTGCACGAGCGGTTCGCGCTCCCGACGCCGATCCTCGAGACGCATCCGAAGTGGGAGGGGGTGCCGGACGGCGAACCGATCCCGACGCTCGTGATGACCGAGCCAGTCGCCCCCGACTGGACTCCCCCGGACGGCCTGGCGTTCGCGCTGATCCCCGGTTCGACCGATGGCTTGCCGGAGGTGCTCGCGCCGCGGGCGGCCGAGCTGCTCGGGGAGCTACAGACCGGGTCCGAGCCGCCGTCGCTCCGGCCGCGATGGTCCCGACGCGGCTGGCATGCCCGCGCATCGGCCTGGATGACGTCGGCCTTGGCGGCGGTCGACCGGCCGCTTCTCGAGGCTCCGCGCCCGTTCTACCTGCGCGGCATCTCGGCGCTCCTCCGCGGCCGAACCGCTGCGGGCGACGTGTTCCTGAAGGCGGTGTTCCCGCCGTTTCATCCCGAACCGGTCGTCAGCCAGTTGCTCGCCGAGCGGTTTCCGACGCTCGTGCCGCAGGTCCTCGCGATCGAGCCGGACGAGGGATGGCTGATTGTCGAGGACGTGGCGGCGCCGTGGATCTTCGACCTCCCGAGCGAGGCGAAGGCAGCGGGGCTGGCGGCGGGCGCCCGGGCGCTCGTCGCGATCCAGAGCGCACTCGCCGACGACCTGGACGCGTTCGTCGCGGCCGGCTGTCCCTCCCGGCCACTCGATGACCTGGCTGCCGGGGTCGACGCAGCCCTCGGGCCCGCCGGTGTCTCCCACGCGGAGGGCTCGGTCCCGTCGGAGCGCCGCGAGCGTGCCGTCACCGCGACCCGGTCGGCCGTCGCCCGGGTCGCGGCGCTCGGTTTTCCGACGACGATCGTCCACGGCGACTTTCACGCCGGCAATGCCGCGATCGCGGACGACCGGGCGGTGATCATCGACTGGTCCGATGCGGCGCTCGCCAATCCGGCAATCGACCTCGTGACGTGGTTGTCGTGGAGCAAGGACCAGCCCGACGAGCAACGGGTCGCAATGGACGCCTGGATCGAAGCCTGGGTCGGCGCCCCGCTGGGGCCGACTGATCCCGCCGCGGTCCACGCCGCCGTGGACGACATCCTCGTGGTCGGTGCGGCCTACCAGATGGCCAGCTACGACGGGATCCTCCGGGCGCTCGAGCCCGCCACCCGCTACACGCTCACCGACGGCGCCGCGGGTTTCCTGAAGGAGCTCGAGACCCGTGCCAATCTCATCGTTGACGGGCAATCAGATCGCTAGCGAATTGCGTCGCGCAGACGGGGAACTACCGTAGCTCACGGGTCCTTCGCTGGCGCCCGCGATTGAAGCCGACCAGAGGCTAGACGAGGCGGCGAGGGATCGTCTCGAGCCAGCCGCGCTCGAAGAACGGGGCGCCGTCGAGGGTCACGATCAGCCCGACGTTCATGTGGAAGTCGGTCTCGGTGGTCCGGATCGTGCCGTTCGCCTTGATCAGGATCTCCGAGCCGTCCTCGCGCAGGCGGTAAACGACCTCGTTGTGCATCCGGGCCCGGGCCGGGTCGGCGTCGCGCGCGGTCATCTCGAGGCGTTCGCCGGTGTACAGGGTCGTTCGGCCGTCGGGCAGCGTGGACTCCCCGAACTCGCTGGTCACGACCGTCACCGAGCCGTCGATCACGTCCTCGATCACCTGCCAGGTCGGCGGGTCGCCGCGGTACGAGCCGATCTCGCGCAGTCCAGCCGGGCTGGTCTTGAACGGCGGGACGGAGGCGCCGACGTGGCCCACGCCGAGGACCGGCAGGACGAGGCGGGCGGCCCTGCTCGAATCGCCCCCGAGATGGAGCGTGTACTCGGCCGGGAACGGCGAGGGCCAGACGACGGGCCACATCGCCGACGTGACCGACAGGCGGATCCGGTGGCCGGTCGCGAACCGGTGGGCGGTCGAGCGGAGGACGATCCGGACCTCCGTGACGACGCCGGGCTCGAGCGGCTCGGGGTCGGAGTGGGACGCGCGATGTGTCAGGTTCAGGATCCCGGCGCTGACCTGGAACGGCGTCCCGTCCGGGGCGACGTCCTGGAGCCGCACGACCGCGGTCGCGACCGGGACCGGCGATTCCCAGCGGAGGACGACCGTCGCGTTGCCGATGACGTCGAGGTCGGCCTCGAGCGGCGGCGTCGTGAAGGTCGGGCCGAGGGCGTCATCCGGGCGGAGGTCGCGACCAACGCCGTTCGGCTGGCCACCGGCCCCCCACGACAGGCCGGCCCGGGTGCCGATCGTCGCCCGATGACGGAAGCGCTCGACGGCAGCGCTCGACGGCGGATCGCCTGAGAGAACGCCGACGAGGGGCGAATCGCCCGGCGCGAGGTGGAGGACGTGTTCGCCAAGATCGGCCGGCGGCCAGGATCGCTCCGCGATCCATTCGCCGGACCAGGCCGCCGGAAAGGGCTCGGGTGCGGCCCAGTCGTGGCGGAAGGCGACGAGACCAGGCTCGTCGGTCACGCCGTTGTCGACGCCCTTCAGCCAGTGGTCGAAGAACCGGATCATCTCGTGGTACCAGTCGACGTTCGGCCCCGGATACGCGTCGTCCGGCAGGTCGTGCACCCAGTTGCCGATCAGCGCCCTGCGCGGCGCGTTCGTGCAGCGCTCGAGCATCCGCAGCGCGGCGTCGACGTATTCGTCCATCCAGCCGCCGATCAGGAACGTCGGCGTGGTCAGGCGGTCCCAGTGCGGCGCGAGCGAGCCCTGCCGCCAGTACGGTCCGTCGTGTTGCTGGCGGAGCCATTCGAACAGCCAGATCGGGGTGTGCTCGAGACGCTCTCGCCACTCCGAGGCCCACGCCGCGCCACGGTACGCGGCGAGCGGCGGCATCGCGTTCATCCCGACCATCGAGACGGCGTACTGCGAGAGTTCGGAGACGGTTGCGCAGCCGCCGAGGTAGTGGACGTCATCGGTGTAGCGGTCGTCTGTGGCCATCATCGGCACGATTGCGGCGAGGTGCGGCGGGTGGAGGAGCGCGACCTGGATCGAGGTGAAACCGCCATACGAGATCCCCCACATCCCGACCTTGGCGTTGGACCACGGCTGAGTCGCCAGCCACTCGACTGCGTCGTACCCGTCCTGGGTTTCGCGGGCCGTGTATTCGTCGAGGGCGATCCCGGGCGACGAGCCCGTGCCCCGGATGTCGAGCCGGCACAGCGCGTATCCGCGCGCCGCCAGCCACTCGCCGCGACTCTGGTCGCTCGCCGCGCGCCAGTCGTCCTTGCGGTACGGGATCATCTCGAGGATCGCCGGGAAGGTCGCCGGCCCGCTCCCGTCTGCAAGCGGCTCCGGCAGCCACACGTTGGCCGACAGCTCGAGCCCGTCCGACACCGGGATCCGCACGTCACGCAGGGCGGCGACGCCATGAACTGGCTGGCTTGCCGGTCGCTCGGTCACCGGCCGAGTCTAGGGCCGGCCGCGGCTGAGTCCTCGCCCGGCCGCGCCCTGCGCGACGTCACCGGCGGAGCGCGGTCCGGAAGAACGCCGCGATCCGGCGCTCGTACTCGGCGGCCTGGTCGACCATCGCCAGGGTGTGGCCGGAACCCGGCACATACCAGGTCTCCGGCGTCGTGCCGCTCGCCCGGGCGGCGGCGGCGAGCTCGCGCCCGTGCCGGACATCGATGACGACATCCGCCTCGCCGTG
>JANLYK010000110.1:0-5898 GCA_031365595.1 Chloroflexota bacterium
GTTCGAATCCTGTCGGGCGCGCCAGTGTCATGAGTCGCGACATATGAGTCACATGAGTCGGGACATCCGAGTCAGTGTGATCCTCGTGTCGCCTGAGACCCCGGCCATCGGCCGGGGTCTCGTCGTGTGTTGCGCCAGTAGCCCCTGGCGGGCTCGATCCGGTGGGTCGAGAGGATCTCGCCGGTATCGAGCGCGACGACCGTGACCTCCTGCTCGTCGACGATGGCCAGGACCCGCCGACGGGCGTGGGCGGCACCGACCTTGAGGTGATACAGGCGGCCGGCCCGGCGCAGGGTGATCGCACCCTTCTTGTCGGCGGTGTCGTAGCGCAGCCGGAAGTGGCCCGGTACGCCTCGCCCGGGGTGACCCGCCCGGTCGCCCGGTGGGGCCGGAGCTCGTTGTACGCGACGCGGAAGACGTCGAGCTGGGCCTGGAGCTCGGCGAGCGTGCGTGCCGCCGGCTGCTGCCCGAGCCAGCGCTTCAAGGTCTGGTGGAAGCGCTCGATCTTGCCCTGGGTCTGGGGATGTCCCGGGGCTCCGTTCTTCTGGCGGATGCCGAGGTAGGCGAGCACGTACTCGAAGCCGTTGCGGCCGCCGGTGAAGCGTGACGTGTACACGGCGCCGTTGTCGGTGAGCGTGGCGGCCGGCCAGCCGTGGGCATCTCCGGCCGCGCTGAACGTGGCCACCACGTCGTCGCCGGCGACCCGCCGGAACACCGTGCAGCCGAGCAGATAGCGCGAGTGGTCGTCGAGCCAGCTGATGATCTCGACCTCGCTGCCATCGGCGAGCCGCCAGTGGGTGAAGTCGGACTGCCAGCACTCGTTGGGCGCCGTGGCCTCAAACCGGATCCACGAGCTACGTGGGCGCTTGCGCGGCTCGGGGACGACGAGACCCGCCGCGTGGAGGATCCGGCGGATGGTCGAGGTCGACGCGGCCGGCCGCCCCTCGCGCTCCAGGTGCCAGGCGATCGTGACCGGCCCCGCGTCAAGCCCGTGGGCGATCAGCTCCCGGCGGAGGGCGACGATCCGGTCGCGAATTGCGTCGGGCGTGTAGCCCGGGTTGGACAGGGGTCGGCGAGAACGTGGCTCGAGGGCCTCGAGCCCACCGTCGCGATAGCGGCGGACCAAGCGCGTGAGCTGTTGTCGGCTGATCCCGTACGCCCGCTGACGCCGCAGTGACGGATAGCTGCTTGGAGACGACCTTGAAGACGGCCACCCGATGTTTCGACATGCGCCCGACTGTCACGCATGTCGCGACTCATCAGACTCGCATCACCTGACGCCTATGTCGTGAACTCGGACACTTCCTCGCCAGCCAACCACACCAGCGAGGCGCCGGTCCGGACCCGATCATCCGGTTACGGCGGCGATCACCCGGACCAGTCGCTCGCGCGCCTCTGCGGCGACCAGCTTGACCTCTTGAGCGTCGGCGAGCGCGATGATCGCCGCCGGATCCATCGCCTCGATGATCGTTCCGTCACCGTCTGCGCGGAGCAGGACGTTGCACGGCAGGAGCGCCCCAACCGACGGATCCGCCTCGAGTGCTCGGTGGGCGAGCGACGGGTTGCAGGCTCCGAGTATCACGTACGGCGGGCCGTCGATGCCGAGCTTTGCAAGCATCGTCGCGGCCACGTCAATCTCGGTCAGCACGCCAAAGCCCTCGGCTCGAAGCGCCGACTCGACCGTCGGCCGGACCTCGTCAAGTGGCAGCGGGATGCGAGTTCCGAACGTATAGCGAGTTTCAATCGACATTTGGTGACTCCTGGCCTTTGAAAGCGAACTACGGCTGAGAAGGTCGGGACAAGACAGAACCGGCCCGAAGGTCGGGCCGGTTCGTGCCCCAACTGCGAGAGGGTCAGCGACCGCTGGCGTTCATCGAGGCGTGCATCGTGCCCATGGCCTTGAGCTGGTCGGCCGTCATCGAGGCGTGCATCGTGCCCATGGCCGCGCCGTCCATCATGCGGGAGCCGGCGCTCACGCCCCGGCCACCCATCATCCCGGAACCATCCATGTTGGCCCCGGGCAGGCCGGACGAGGCCGTCGGATCCTGAGCGAACGCCAAGCCGGCGGTCCCGATGAGCAGGGCTCCGGTCAGGATCGCACCGGCGAACAGGTGCCTTCGATTCGTGGTCATCACGTTCTCCTTACTTGATTCCGAGCACGCGCCGAGCCTGCTCGTACTCTTCGGCCGTGATCTCGCCTCGGGCGAAGCGGGAGCGAAGCGTGGCCGCCGCGTCGTCCGTCGCCGACCCGTCCCGTCGGGATCGGTTGACCCCGAACAGCCAGATCAAGGCAACGACGAGGACGACGGCGAGGATCATCCAGATCCAGCTTCCCCCGTCCATCCCCCATCCGAAACCATTCATCATTCGAGTTGATCTCCATAGCGCTGATCGTCCGGGCTGACCGTCGGCGTCCGTGTCGACATCACGAATGCTGAACGGCCCGGTTCAGGACGTCATGCCTGCTGGGGTCAAGGTCTCGTCAAGATTGCGAGAGACCGGGGAGCGCCCAGGTCCCGTCGGGACGGGTTCGTCAGGGTGTCGGGAGCGCAACGTGGAACGTCGAGCCCAGTCCCAGGCCCTCGCTCTCGGCCCAGATCCGCCCGCCCATCGCCTCGGTGAGGGCCCGGGCGATGGCCAGCCCGATCCCGGACCCGCCGAGAGCCCGCGAGCGTGATCCATCGATCCGGTAGAACCGCTCGAAGATCCGCTCGCGCTGCTCGCCGGTCAGGCCCGGCCCTTGGTCGATCACGCCGATCACGACCTCGTCCTGGTCCGCGGTCGCCACGAGCAGGACGGATGACCCAGCCGGCGAATAGCGGATTGCGTTGCTCGCGAGGTTGTCGAGGACCTGGGCGAGCCGATCCTTGTCGGCCCGGACCGTCAGCGGCCCCGAGGGGAGATCAAGCCGCAACTCGATCCCTTCCTCCGTCGCCGGACCTGCGAACCGCTCGCAGACCCCTGCGAGCTCCGTCCTCACGTCAATCGTCGTGAGCGTCAGGTGGAGTTGGCGTGCCTCGGCGCGCCAGAGCTGCTGGAGGTCGTCCACCAGGTGGGATAGTCGGGTGGTCTCACCGCGCAGGAGTTTCCACGTCGAGTCGGTCGGCTCGACGACGCCGTCTTCGAGCCCTTCGAGATACCCGTCGAGCGTCGTCAGCGGGGTCCGGAGCTCATGGGCAACGTCACCGACGAGTTGGAGCCGCCGCCGCTCCGTCGACTCGAGCGACTCCGCCATCCGGTTGAAGGACTCGGCGAGGTCGCCGATCTCGTCCGACGACGAAACCGCGACCCGCTCGGCGTAGCGACCATCGGCGATCCGTCGGCTGGCAGCCGCCAGGCGGGCGATCGGTCCCGAGAGACGGGTGGAGAGCGCGACACTGACGATGATGGCTGTCACCGTCGCCGCCACGATCGCGGCCATGAGGGCGGTCTGGACGGCATCCTGGAACGCGCCCCGGATGAGACGTCCCATCATCTCGGTCATTCCGTCGCCCATCGCGTGGCTCATGGCCGCGTCAAAGGCCCCGGGTGCGACGAAGCCGACGGCCATGAACACGGTCGCCGCCCCGATGGCGATGACGACGACGTGGCTCATGAGCAGGCGCTCTCGGAGGCGGATCCGGCGCGGCATCTTCAGGTGGCCTCCCTGAACCGATAGCCGATCCCCCGAATGGTCTCGATGTACGTCGGTCGCACGGGGTCGTCGCCGAGCTTGCGCCGGAGGTTCGCCAGGTGGACGTCGACGACGTGCTCATCGCCGACGTAGTCCGCACCCCAGGCTCGATCGAGCAGCTGCTGGCGCGTATGCACGACGCCAGGCTCGCGCATGAGCGTGGCGAGCAGGTCGAATTCGATCACGGTCAGGAGCACCGGAGAACCGCGCAACGTCACGGCGCGACGGCGCGAATCGACGGTCAGTTCGCCCGCTTGCCATGGCCTGCCGGTTGCTTCCGTACTGAGGCGCGGTCGCCGGAGGAGCGCCCGGATCCGGGCGACGAGCTCACGCGGCGAGAACGGTTTGACGAGGTAATCGTCGGCACCGACCGATAGGCCGACGATCCGGTCGATCTCTTCGGCCCGAGCGGTGAGCATGATCACGTACGCATCGGAGAAGGTTCGAGCGCTCCGGAGGACCTCGAACCCATCGAGACCGGGCAGATTGACGTCGAGGACAACGACGTCCGGGGCTCGCTCGCGGATGAGATCGAGACCGGTCTGGCCGTCGGAGGCGGCAATCACCTCCATCCCCTCGCGCTCGAGGTAGCCCCGGACGAGCTCGATGATCGGCTTTTCGTCGTCGACGACGAGGACGCGGGCACCGGTCACGGCGACCGGACCGGGAGAGTCGCCCTGACCGCTTCTCTGCGCGTGTCCCGGGCAGCCCATTCGAGTCCCCATGGATTGCCGGATTCATGTCCGATCTGGTCGCGCAGCCCCGTCCCGGCGACGATCGCGAATGTGACAAGTTGGGCGACGACCCAACTGTCACCGCGGGGACCGAGTGCCGGGAGTCGAGTGCTCATGGGCAGATAGTGCGCCTGAATGAAGAGAGGCGTCCTCCTTGTCGGCGTCAACACGCCCTGCGCCGGCCGCGGACGCGGGACCCTTCACGAGCGGTCGCGTGGCATCGAGCGACCGGTCGCCGGCGTCGGAGGGGCCGCGGTTCCAGCCTGTCCGCCCAGGCGGCCGCGGTCAGCCGTTGCACCGACGATCTCGGGTCCAACGCCTCGTGGTCCGCTTGGCGTTGGTTGACTCGATGATACCAGTTGGTATCATCGAGCCCATGCCGATGACCCTTCGCCTGAATGACGCCGAGATCGAGGCCCTGCGCCAGACTGCGCGCCGGGAACATCGGTCCATGCAGGAGGTCGCGCGTACCGCAATCGACGAGTATGTGACCCGCCGGCGGCGCCATCGCGACGAGCACCTCGCGACGATCGTGCAGCAGGATGATGAGCTGCTTCGCCGCCTCGGGAGCCTGTGACCGAGCATCTCGATCTCGATGACCTGCTCGTGGCAGCCGAGGCGGCGCTCGGGCGTCCGCCCGAGGTCCGGGATATCGGGATCCTGGAGGCCGCCGTGGCCAGAACCCGCGCCTCCGTCTACGGCGAGGATGCCTACCGGGACCTCGACGCCAAGGCGGCCGCGCTGCTGCACTCAGTCGTCACGGGTCACGCCCTGATCGACGGCAACAAGCGGCTCGGCTGGGTCGCGGTTCGCCTGTTCTACCGACTGAACGAACGCGACGTGCACGCTCCGATCGATGATGCGTTCGACCTGGTGGTCGAGATCGCGGACGGGTCGATCCGAGATGTCCCGGCGATCGCGGCGAGGATCGGTGCGTGGGTCGTCAATCCCGGTGGGGGCGGAGAATAGCGGCCAGGGCGTCACAGTCGGGCGCATCCGCGGGTGCGTCCCAACCACGCGTGTCGCTTTCCGGGTGTCGCCGGTTCGATGGGATCGACCTCGGTCCGCGAACCTGACGGGACGGACGCGCGGCCGGACTGACTCACCGGGACGGGCAGGAGGCCCGCGAGCCAAGCCGCTTCCAACCGGCGCACGTCAACGCACCGAGGACTGCCCCCAGAGTGAACGCAAGAGGGCCATCCGCTCGAGCGTGTGCTCCACGCCTCCCCCGTCGTGACCGTTGTACGGCCAGACGCTGATCTGCTTGGGGCCCGCGTAATGGTTGTAGGCGGCAAAGACCGTTGAGGGTGGGCAGATCGGATCCATCAGCCCGACCGAAAACAGAGCCGTCGCCTTCGCCCGAACCGCGAAGTTGACGCCATCGACATAGTCGATCGTGGCCAGGGCGGCATCGACCGCCCGGCGCTGGATCCGGAGGTAGCCGGCCAGCTCGGCATACGGCGCCTCGTCGGTGATCGTGATCGCCCGCCG
>JANLYK010000115.1:0-5284 GCA_031365595.1 Chloroflexota bacterium
GCCCGGCCATACCGGACGAACCAGGAGCGCCTGCGACGGCTGCCTCACTTCGTCGACTTCTACAATCGACGGCGACCCCACACCGCGCTCAATGGACGGACCCCTCTCGACGTGCTGTCTGCAACGTGAGTGGGAACGACACGAGGAACTAACTCGCCGGCGGACGAGCCCGGAACTGGCGCAGATCCGAGCCGGAACCCGACCGAAGAGTCCCCCCGGTGGGTTTTTGGCCAAGTGCCGCGGCGCCACGGTACGGTCCGGGCAGGAGCCACGGAGCCTCAGGCGCCGGCGCGCTCCTCCGACGGCACCCGCTCGGCAACCGTCTCGCGAACGCCATCGAAGGCCCGCTTGTTCATCTTGAGCGGCGCCAGCGTGCCCAGGGACTCCGCGAGGACCAGCGCGTCGTCGCCCGGTTCGATCACGAAGTCGCGCGGAGGGTTCGTGTAGGTCCGGCCGTCGCGCGTGACCGCCAGGAGCGTCGCCCGATGGTCGGCCCGGAGATGGCGGCTCACATCGTCGATCGACAGGCCGAGGTCATCGTCGGGCAGGGTGACCCGGTACAGCTCGGAGCCGTCGCCACCGGACACGATGTCCGTGACCAACTCCGTCAGGCCCGGATAGAGCGCCGACCGGGCCAGCAGCCGCGATGCGAGACGCGAGGTGACGAGGATCTCGTCGACCCGGGCGCGCCGGAAGTGCTCGACGTGGGCGGGGTTGTTGACCTCGGCCACCGTCCGGACTTCGGGCGCCAGCGACTCGATCGCCATGATCGTCAGGATCGAGTGCATGTCGGCTTCGTTGTTGGCAACCGTCGGGAAGATCAAGGCTGCCTTGGCCTCGCGGATGCCCGCCCGCTCGAGGGCGGCCGTGTCGGTCGAATCGCCGCTGACGAAGTAGACCCCTTCGCCGGCCGGATTCTTGTCGGCCTGGGCGAGGACGACAACGCGGGCGCGGTACTCATCGCCCCGAAGCTCGTCGATGAGGTCGCGGGCGGTCTGGTTCCACCCGCAGACGACGATGTGGTCGCGATACCCCGATGCGCCCAAACCCTGGCCCTCCTTGAGCAGGAAGTCGATGACGAGCGCCACGAGCGCTCCGGTGAGCGTCCCGATGATCGCGACGCCGAAGAGGCTGAAGAACCAGCCGACAACCCAACCGACCGGGCTGGTCACGAACGACGAATCGCCCTGGCCGAGGACGGTCTGGATCCCCCAGTTGACCGATGCCCCGAGGGAGCTGAACGTCAAGGGCTTCTCGACGACCGTGATCAACGCGGCCGCGATGAGCACGAGGATGAACGCACCGCCGAGGAGCTGGAGGAAGAACCGACGATCGACGGCGCCGCGGACACGCGACAGGTGCCAGCCGACGCGACGGAGCAAGGGGCTGCTGAACAAGGGGCCGAGGAACCGTTGCACGATCGTCGGTCATCCTGCCACACGCAGGGGCGGCCGGTGCACGGTCCGGCGCGGGGACGGCGTCGCTCTATTCGCCGCCCTGCGTCGACTCCATCAGTTCGACGTCAGGGATCGCGGTGATCGCGCCGATGATGTCGGGCGGCCGGGCGCTTGCCGGCAGGCGCAGGTCGAGCTCGACCTCGTAGCGGCCCTTGCCGATCCGCTGGCTGTTGATCCCGGCCATTTCGACCCGCCGATCGGCCAGCAGCCGGGAGACGTCGCCAAGGGCCTCGAGCCGTCCGACGTCGAGGCGAAGCTTGATGTCGTGCCGCCCGGGCTGGTGGATCCGGGCAACGAGCGCGTTCAGCGGCCAGAGGGAGAACACCACGATGAACGTCCCGACCGCGGCGATCAGCCACTCACCAGCGCCGGCTGCCATCCCGACCGCGGCCGCGGTCCACAGGCTGGCGGCCGTCGTGAGGCCGCGGATCGACGTGCCGTACTTCAGGATCGCCCCGGCACCGAGGAAGCCGATGCCCGACACGATCTGGGCGGCGACGCGCGATGTGTCCGTCGGCAGGGACCCATTCGGCGCCGGCGGGCCCGCGAACGCGAAGATCGACAGCTCGGTGAACATCGCCGCGCCAAGCGACACGAGCAGGTGCGTGCGCATCCCCGCCGGGTGCTCGTGGATTTCGCGCTCCAGACCGATCGCGGCGCCCAGAACGGCCGCGATCAGCATCCGGACCGCGAGGTCCGCCTGAAGCGCGAAGTCGATCGGGGGCACGGGCGACAACCTCCGGCTCGGAGCAGGGTGGATTGCCAGTGTATGAGGCGCGGCCACGCGCAGTTCGGCCGAAGCGATGCGGCGGCGGCTGGACCTCCACCGGGCCGTGACCGTTCCGTGATGGACCGCCGTCAGTCCGGGGGCGACTCCGGCTGGCTGACGTCGGCGACCGTCGCCTCGAGAGCCGCGATCAGGTCCTGCGGGGAGAGGTGCAGATTGATTCCGAAACCGCCGCCGCCGATCGACACGACCGGCTCGACGACGATCGCGGCGTCGGCGATGACCGGCCACGCCCGGCTCGATCCGAAGGGCGTGATCGTGTAGCGTTCGTAGCCGGTGACGGCCCGTGCCTCATCGGCATCGGGCAGGGTCATCCGCCGGACGCCGAGCAGCTCGCGCAGCTTGGGCCAGTCGAACTGGCGGCCGGCCGGAACGAGCACGAACAGGTAGTCGTCGTTGCCGCGCCGGACGACGATCGTGCGCAGCAACTGGCGAGTCTCGATCCCTTGGAACCGGGCGGATTCCTCGGCGCTCGAGGCGCGCTCGGTGCGGACGACCCGATGGGCGGTGCCCGCGGCGGCGATCGCATCGAGCGCCGGAGTGGAGGATCGTCCGTCGTTCCCGGGCCCGGCGCTCATGGGGCGAGCATAACGGACGCGATTCGGGTCCTGCCCTCGGATTCATGCGCCCTCGACTCGTGGGATGAGCGAGTCCGTGCCGATTCGAGGCAGCTGCCCGCCCGGATCGTGCCTCGCGTGCACCTTCGTGCTCGATGCGCTCACCGGGCGAGGTTCCCGGCACGGCGACCGGCAGATCGCATGGAGGTTGGCGCCGGCGGCGGCTAGACTCCGCGGCGATGACCGACGACGACGCGACCCCGAACGTGCGCCCGGCCACACGCGCCGAGCTGGCCGACCCGCGCGCGATGCATGCCGCCAACCGGGCCGCCTGGGACGAAGCCGCCGAGCGCTACGAAGGCTGGTTCGACGAGGCGGTGGCGCTGATCCGGGCCGGCGGCTCGAACCTCTTCCCGGTCGAGCACGACCTGCTCGGCGACCTCCGCGCGGCGCGCGGTGGGGCGGGAACGAACCGGGCGATCCACCTCCAGTGCGCCGGCGGGCGCGACACGCTGTCGCTCTGGACGGCCGGCGCCAATGAAGTGATCGGGATCGATTTCAGCCCGCGGATGCTCGACTTGGCGCGCCGTCTGACCGCCGCGACCGGGGCGCCCGCGACCTGGATCGAGGCCGACGTCCTCGATACCCCGCACGACCTCGACGGGACGGCCGATCTCGTCTACACCGGCCGCGGCTCGATCATCTGGCTCCAGGACCTCGATGCTTGGGCAGCGGTCCTGCGCCGCCTCCTGTCTCCCACCGGCCGGCTCGTGATCTTCGACGGCCACCCCGCCGAGTGGCTGTTCGACGCCGACGAGGAAGGCCGTCTCGTCGCGACCGACTACGACTACTTCGGCGCGGCCGAGGCGTCGAAGGGCTGGGCGCCCGAGTACATCGATCGCCTGTCGATCGCCGAGGACGATCAGAGCTGGAAGTTCGCCCGGGTTTGGACGCTCGGCGAGATCGTCACCGCGCTCGTCGGGGCGGGGCTCCGCCTGGAGCGCCTCGTCGAGTATCCGGTCGACTGGTGGGCCGGCCATAGAGACCTGCGGCCGGAGGATCGCGGCCGGATCCCCCTGTCGTTTGGAATCGTCGCCCGCCGGCCGGACGGCGGGGGCGTCTAGGCCGAGCGGCGGGTCGGCCGGAGCCGAGCGGGGGTCAGGCTCCAGCCGAGCGGGATCATCGCCGCACCGATCGCTACGAGCAGCCAGACCGCCGTCTCGAAGCTGCCGGTCGCGTCGCGGACCGCGCCGAGCACGGTCGGGGCGACGGCGGCCAGAACGTAGCCGAGAAGGAGCATCAGCGCGGCGGCGGCGCCGACCTCCGCCGCGTCGGCGCCGACGTCGGTCGGTAGGGTCAGCCCGAGCGTGAACATCAGCCCGAGGCCCAGCCCGAGCGAGATCGCCCAGAGGACGGCGGGCTCCGGAATGGCGGCGATTCCGACAAGCCCGATCGTCGAGGCGCTCGCGGCCGTCGCGAGCAGGACGCGCCGCGACTCGACGAGGCGGCTCGCGATCGGGGCGATGAGGATCGATGCGAGACCGGCGAGGCTGACGACCGCGGCGAGGAGCGCCGCATCACCGTCCGGACGGCCGCGCTCGACGTAGACGCTCGCCAGCCATGCCGTCGTCCCGTAGTAGAGCCACGACTGGAGCCCGAACAGCAGGCCGATCGCCCACACCACGGGCCGGCGCGCGACGCTGCGGAGAGCGCCCGGCGGGGCCGGCGGGGCCGGCGGGGGAGCATGGTCCGCGGCCAAGGCAGCGCCGCGTGCCGGCGCGCCACCGCGGGTGAGGACGAGCCACCCGACGAGCGAGCCCATCGACGCGACCGACAGCATCATGAGCGAGCCGCGCCAGCCGCCCAAACTCGTCGCCAGCGGGACGGCGAACGCCGCAGCCGCCGCCGCTCCCAGGAGCGTCCCGCCGGCGTAGGCCGCGGTCCCGCTCACGAGATGGTCCGGCAAACGAGTCCGGACGAACATGCTCAGGATGGGTCCGGAGATCGCGGTCCCGAGCCCGACCCCGACGGTCAGGACGAGGAGGGACGGCGCGCCGGGCAGGATCGCCCGCGCCAGCCCGAACCCAGCGACGGCGGCCACGCTCAGAGCGATCGCCGTGCGGGGGCCAATCCACCTCGCTACCGCTGGTCCCACGAGCGCGAACAGGCCCATGCACAGGACGGGGATCGCGGTCAGCAGGCCGACAAAGAGATGCGACGCGTTGAGCTCAGCGCGGATCCCGGGCACGAGCGGACCGATCGCCGCGAGCTGGGGTCGGAGGGCGAGCGCGACGAGCAGCAGAGCCCCGAACTGCCCGGCCGGGATCTCGCGGGCCCGTGACGGAGCCGTCATGGGCCGCGCCGGCACTGCGGGGTCCGGGCCAAGGGTCGTTCCTCGAACGAAGAAGAGGGCCGGCGGCGACGGCTGGGGATCCTATCGCCGCCGGCCGATGGAGTGAGCGTCAAGTGCGGACCGGCGTCGG
>JANLYK010000383.1:0-1859 GCA_031365595.1 Chloroflexota bacterium
GTCACGCTCGACGAGTCGTCGGCAATCATCGACGTCGCTGCCAAGGCCGGACCGTCGGTCGTCCGGATCACGACCGAGGGCGTCGATCCGAACAGCGTCGTCCAGCAGACGCAGCAGGGCGTCGGGTCCGGCCTGATCTACGACGCCAACGGCTGGATCCTGACCAATCGCCACGTCGTGGCCGGGACGACGAGCCTGATCGTGGAACTCCAGGACGGGACCGAGTACCCGGGCAAGGTCTACGGGATCGACACGCTGACCGATCTTGCGATCGTGAAGGTCGAGGCCACCGGCCTGGCGGCGATCCCCCTGGGCGACTCCGACGGCCTGAAGGTCGGTGAGCTCGTCGTCGCGATCGGCAGCCCGCTCGGGACCTTCTCGAACAGCGTGACGAGCGGGATCGTGTCGGCTCTCGGCCGCCGGATCACGACGGACGGCGGCGACCTCCGCAACCTGATCCAGACCGACGCTGCGATCAATCCCGGGAACAGCGGCGGGCCGCTCATCGACTCGACCGGCGCGGTCATCGGCGTGAACACGGCGATCGCTCGCGACTCGACCGGGATCGGATTCTCGATCCCGATCAACGTCGCCCGCCCGATCATGCGCCAGGCCCTGGCCGGCGAGGCGCTCGCCCGGCCCTACATCGGGATCCAGTACTACGCGATCGATGCCAAGCTCCAGAAGGAGCAGTCGCTCGCGGCGGCCAGCGGAGCCTGGGTCCGGATCCTCGATGAGGCCACGGGCACCCCGACCGACGGCAACGCGGTCAAGGCCGGGAGCCCTGCCCATGCCGCCGGGATCCAGACCAACGACATCGTGGTCGCGATCAACGGCTTGGCAATCGACGCCGAGCACCCGCTCGACGCGGTGCTGACCCAGTTCGCGCCGGGCGACACGATCACGCTCGAGATCCTGCGCGGCACGGACCGCATCTCGGTCCTCGTCACCCTCGGGGTGCGGCCGGCCAACGCCGGCTGAGCCTGGTCAGCCGGGGGAGCGCCGGCGCCAGATCTCGACCCCGGCGTAGTCAAGCGGGCCGCCGAGCTTGACGGCCGGCTTGCGAACCCGGACACCGACCTCGATCACGGGGAAATCCGCCAGGATCTCGTGGCTGATCGCTTCGGCGAGGGCCTCGAGCAGGCGGTACGACGTCGACTCGACGATCTGGCGGACGACCTCGTAGACCTTGCCGTAGTCGACCGACTGCTCGAGGTCGTCGTCGACGCCGGCCGGCTGGAGGTTCAAAGCGAGTTCGATGTCGACCTCGAACGGCTGGGCCGCCTCGAGCTCGTGGTCGTAGTAGCCGTGTCGGCCCTGGAGCTGGAGGTTGTGGAGCACGATCCGGTCACTCACGGCAGGGCTCCTTCGGGGCGAGGGGTCGGGGTCAGGTTCCCGGTCGCGACGGTCGCTCCGCGGATGATCGCATCGGCCATCCGTGCTGCCCGGACATTCTCGCGAACATCGTGGACGCGGACGACATCGACGCCCGCGGCGATCCCGAGGGCCGTGGTCACGAGGGTCGCCTCGACGCGCTCGTCGGGCGGGAGGTCGAGGACCTTGCCCAGCGTGGACTTGCGCGACGTCCCGAGCAGGATCGGCCGGCCCAGGGAGCGGAGCGCGCCCAGTCCGCGCAGCAGCTCGAGGTTGTGCTCGGCGGTCTTGCCGAAGCCGAACCCGGGATCGACCAGGATCGCGTCGCGCCCGACGCCGGCCCGGACCGCTCGGCCGATCGCCGCCTCGAGATCGGCGACGACTTCGGCCACCAGGTTCGCGTAGCGCGCCTCGGCCCGGTTGTGCATCAGCACGATCGGGACGCCGCGCTCGGCCGCGAGCCGGAGGAGGCCGTCGTCGGGCGA
>JANLYK010000122.1:0-1504 GCA_031365595.1 Chloroflexota bacterium
GGCTCCGTCCCGGGCTGCGGTTCCGACGCCGGGCAAGATCGTCTGTGTGGGGCTGAACTACCGCGACCACGTGTCCGAGGGCGCCGGTCGCGACATTCCCGCGTGGCCGCTCCTGTTCTCGAAGTTCGCCAATGCCGTGATCGGCGATGGCGAGGCAATCGTCCGGCCCGAAGGCACGCTCGCCCTGGATCTCGAGGTCGAGCTCGGGGTCGTGATCGGGCGGCGGGCGCGTCGGGTGGCCGCCGCCGACGCGATGGCGTGTGTCAAAGGCTACGTCGTGGTCAATGATGTCTCGGCGCGCGATTGGCAGGGCAGCAAACCCGCCCTGGCCGAGGGCCAGAAAGGCGACGGCCAGTGGCTCCGGGCCAAGGGCAGCGACACCTTCCTGCCGATGGGTCCGGTCCTCGTTCCGGTCGGCGAGCTCGATCCGACGGCGGGGCTGCGTCTCCGCAGCTGGTGGACCCCGGGCCCCGACCGGCCGGGCGCCGGCGAAGCGCTCCTGATGCAGGACGGCTCGACGG
The DNA here is from genome assembly GCA_031365595.1 of Chloroflexota bacterium. Lineage (GTDB taxonomy): Bacteria > Chloroflexota > Limnocylindria > Limnocylindrales > CSP1-4 > CF-46. Next base: position 522 of record JANLYK010000122.1, read on the forward strand.
CCGACCTGATCTACGGGATCCCGGAGCTGATCGCGTTCATCAGCCGCTCGATCACGCTGGAGCCGGGCGACGTCATTGCCACCGGAACCCCGAGCGGGGTCGGGGTCTTTCGCGACCCTCCGATCTTCCTGGAGCCCGGCGACCGGGTCCGCTGCGAGATCGAGGGCATCGGGTCGGTCGAGAACCCGATCGTCGACTGGACCGATGACCCGCGCGACTGAGTCCTCGTCCCCGGCGTCCCCGCCCGGCCCGCCCGCTTCCCACGCGCCCACGACCGCTCGCCCGCTTCGCACGCCCCCGCGAGACCCGCCCGGTTCGCACGCGCCCACGACCGCTCGCCCGCGCACGTGCCCGCGACTACTCCGCGATGACGATGCGTCGCGCGCTGCGGTTCGCTGCCCGCGTCGCACGTCCCCGCGACTTGTCATACGAATCCGAGGCGGACGTTAGGCGCGAGCGTCGGCGACGCCGACAGCTCGCTGAGCGTGGATCGCTGGCGATTTTCGGTCAGATGACTCATCGACGGATCAGATGACAAGTCGGAGTCGCCTAGTGTCCGGGAGAGATTCATCTGACGACTCGGAGTGCCTGGGCACGGGGAGCCGGGCCGCGGGTCGGGGCCACGGCCATGCCGCCGCCGGTCGGGGCCACGGCAATGCCGCCGCGGGTCGGGGCCACGGCCACGCCGCCGCGGGACGGGGTCATGGCCACGTCGCCGCGGGACCGGACCTGGCGGGTCGGGGCCACGGGACCCACGGCGCAGCCCGACGCGACACGGCACACTGATCACCTGATGCGTGCGCTCGTCAAGACCACCGCCGGCCCGGGCCTCGAGCTCCGTGACGTCCCCGAGCCCGGGATGGGTGTGAACGACGTCCGGATCGGCGTCCGCAAGACCGGGATCTGCGGGACGGATCTCCACATCGCGAGCTGGGACGCCTGGGCGGCAACCGCGATCAAGCCGCCGCTCGTCGTCGGCCACG
>JANLYK010000425.1:0-3269 GCA_031365595.1 Chloroflexota bacterium
CCCGGGCGGCGACGTCGGTGGCGACGAGGACGTCGAGCGCGCCTTCACGGAACCGGCCCATGACCCGGTCGCGCTGGTTCTGGTCCATCCCACCGTGGAGGGCCGCGGTGTCGTGGCCCTGGGCGGCGAGCCGGCCGGAGAGATCGTCCACCTCGCCCCGCGTCCGGGCGAACACGAGGGCCGACGTCGGGTCCTCGAGATCGAGGATCCGGCCAAGCGCGACGGACTTGTCCTGGCGGCGGACGACGTACGCGACCTGGCGGACCTTGGCCGCATGCTCGCGGGTCTGGCGGGCGCGATCGATCCGGACGCGGACGGGATCGTTGAGATGGCGCTTTGCGATCTTCGCGATCGGCGGCGAAATCGTGGCCGAGAAGAGCGCCGTCTGGCGCGTCTTCGGCGTGGCCGACAGGATCGCCTCGAGGTCCTCGGCGAAGCCCATGTCGAGCATCTCGTCGGCCTCGTCGAGGACGACGAACTCGATCCGATCGAGGGCGATGCTGGCCCGGGTCAGGTGGTCGACGGCCCGGCCGGGTGTCGCGACGAGGACGTCGACGCCGCGGGCGAGGCCGCGGAGCTGCTGGCCGATCGCCTGGCCACCGTACACGGGCAGGACCCGGATCAGGAACGGCTGCCCGTAGCGGTGGATCGCCTCGGCGACCTGGATCGCGAGCTCGCGGGTCGGGGTCAGGACGAAGGCGCGCGGCCGGCCGTCGCGGTCGCGGGGGTGGACCGCTCCGAGGCGTTGGACCATGGGCAGGGCGAAGGCCGCGGTCTTGCTGGTGCCGGTCGGTGCTTCTGCGAGGATGTCTCGCCCCGCGAGCAGCGACGGGATCGCCTCGCGCTGGATCGGTGTGGGCTCCTCGTAGCCGAGCCCGGCGAGCGCTCCGATCAGGCGCGGATCCAGATCGAGCGCCTCGAAGCCGGATCGCTCGTTCGCCGCTAGTCCGCCTTCCTCAAAGCCCGCCTCCGTGGTGCCTGGGCTCGGGTTATCGCCCTCGGCGGCCGCCGCCTGGCTCGCGGTGGTGCGGATCGAGGCGTCATTGGGAGTGGTCGTTGCGTCCGGCTTCTTGCGTGGCATATGCGAACAGTATCGGTTGAACTGACCGATCGGTCTGAAGATGGTCATTCGTCCGGGGTGGCGCGCACTGGGGGCGCGCCATGCTGGAAATACCACATCCATTGGGTAGCAGCGGGACGAGGAATCGGCCTTGGTTTAAATCACCCGATCGGGTCGGTTCGCGTCTCTGGCAAGCGAAGAGCCGGCAGGCGTGGCCTGCCGGCTCGTCGAGGTGACCCTAGCTGAGGTCGATCGCCGTCAGGTTGACGTTTGTCGGAGCCCAATCGACGATTACGAAGGGCCTGGTGCTGGACCCGGCACTGGCGACGCGCCACGACGGATTGGCTAGTGCAAACGCATCCCAGTTCGCGTAACTACCTCCACTATTGAGGTAGACCGTGCAAGCTGGGTTTTCAGTGCTCATGATGACGGCCCGGTCGAGCACACCGCCCGTTGCGGTGCCCTGACAGGAGTTCCAGTCCATCGTGGCGAAGACGTCCCACTTGCCGTCACCGTTCGTGTCGATCGGGACGGTCAACCGGGGGGCGCCACCGGCGACTTGGCTCCCGGCCGCAACGGTTGCGCTGAGACTCACCTCCGCGAGGGGCTTTCCGGCGGAGGTCGGCTTGCCGCGCAAGTAGACGAGCGCGTAGCCGGCGTTGCCGGAGCCACCGACCCCAATTGTGGCGGCGTCGCCGCTGACAGAGGCGTAGCCCAGACCGCCCGTCTGGCTCACGAGGGTCGTTGCGGCCGTCACGGTTCCGGCGATGGCGAGGCTCGCAGCCAGCGCGAGCAGGATCGAGAATCGACGCATTGATGGTCTCCAGCGTTTGCTCCGGGACCTACCCGGATTGACGTTGCTCCCCTGACCACGTCGAGACGAGCGCCGTCACTGGCCGGCTTCACCCGCTTGGGCGGCCGGGAACATGCCCCCGGGACAAACAAGGTCGGCGCCAACCAGCGACGACGATGGGCAACGACGTGCAGAGGACCCTGATGTCCTTCTGTGTCGCTGCGCGATCGCGTCCGCCAATAAGCGGACGGAGGATCTGTAACGTAAACCTAATCCATTGGTCGGACGCTGGAAGTACCACATGTCCGATTGCAATGCTCCCGAAACAAGGATCGCGCAGGCTTGGCGCCACGAGATGTGGCCCGGCAGGCCACGATCCGATCCAAGGAGCACACCTAGGATGATCGCGCCAGGACTTGCCAAGCCCCTCGCACGCCTGTTGCCTGTTGCAACCGACGCGACGACGGCCAGCCTGGCCCAGGACGGCCAGCCTCGCGTCTTCCAACGCCGGGAGGTCCTGCATGCTCGGGGGGTCGAGCTTCCGCCCTTCCTGATCCTCAGCGGGCACGTGATGTATCGCCGGATCGTGGAGACCGGTCAGGTCCGCGCAGCCATGATCGTGAGCGAGGGCCATCTGGGAGGGCTCCGGTCGATCAGCGATCCGGACATTGACGGGCTCTACGAACTGGTTGCGCTGACCGACGGATCCTGGGTGAACTGGGATCCCCGACGAGTGCGCGGCCTGGCGCTCAAGGACGGTGGGCTTGCCGTTGGGCTCCTGGACGCGGCTTGCGAGTTTTCGCTCGTGCTCGACGTCCGACTCGATGAGCAGACCTTCTCGACGGCGCGCCAGCGGATGGCGAGCATCCTCCTGCGCTACGGGAGCGCCATCTTCGACACGTCGCGACCGGTCGCGCAGCGAGCCGATCTGGCGGCGATGATCGGCGCAAGTCGGGTGATGATGTACCGGACGTTGAGAAGCCTGGAAGCAGAGCACCTGGTGACCCGCGAGCGAGGCGGCGGGATCAAGATCCTGGACGAGCAGCGCCTGAGCAAGCTGGTCGAAGTCGCCCCGCCTGACGGCGCACCGCCGCTCTGATCCGAGCATCCGCGCGGCAGTTCTTCCTGTCGCGTCAGCCGGCGAGTTTCTTGTAGCGGATCCGGTGGGGCTGGTCCGCCGCGGTGCCGAGTTCCTTGTGGCGGAACGCCTCGTAGTCGCTGACGTTGCCCTCGAACCAGCGGACCTGGCTGTCGCCCTCGAAGGCCAGGATGTGGGTCGCGATCCGGTCGAGGAACCAGCGATCGTGGCTGATCACGACGACGCAGCCCGGGAACGTCTCGAGGCCTGCCTCGAGGGCGCGCAGCGTGTCCACGTCGAGGTCGTTCGTCGGCTCGTCGAGAAGCAGGACGTTGCCG
>JANLYK010000438.1:0-2504 GCA_031365595.1 Chloroflexota bacterium
CAACTTCAAGGTCGTCAAGGACTTCATCGGCCGCGTCCGGGAGCAGGCGATCGGCGGAGAGGTTCTCCAGAGCCTGACCGCCGGCCAGCAGATCGTGAAGATCGTCAACGACGAGCTGGTCAACCTCCTCGGCGCCGGAGACCGCACCTTCCACCTCACCGGCAATCCGGCGGTGATCGCGATGGTCGGCCTCCAGGGCTCGGGCAAGACAACCTCGTCCGCCAAGCTCGCCCGGCATCTCGTCCGCCAGGGTCGTCGGCCCCTCCTCGTCGCGGCGGACCCGTATCGCCCCGCCGCCGCCGACCAGCTCGAAACGCTCGGCAAGGCGCTGGACATTCCCGTCCACCGGGCGCCCGTCGGCACGTCGGTCGTGGACATCGCCCGCGGTGGGGTCGACGCCGCACGGCGCCTCGTCCGTGACGTCGTCATCCTCGACACTGCCGGCCGCCTCTCTGTCGACGAAGCCCTGATGGCCGAGATCGCCGCCGTCAACGACGCGGTCAAGCCCGTCGAGACCCTCCTCGTCGTCGACGCGATGACCGGCCAGGAGGCCGTCGCCGTCGCGACCGCGTTCAAGGAGGCCGTCCCGCTGACCGGCCTGATCCTGACCAAGATCGACGGTGATGCCCGCGGCGGCGCGGCGCTCTCGATCAGCGCCGTGACCGGCCTCGCGGTCAAGTTCATGGGTACCGGCGAGAAGACCGACGCGCTCGAGGTCTTCCACCCCGATCGACTCGCCGGCCGGATCCTCGGTATGGGCGACGTGATGACCCTCGTCGAGCGCGCTCAGGAGCATGTCGACGAGAAGCAGGCGGCCAAGCTCGAGGAGAAGCTCCGGAAGGCCCAGTTCACCCTGGAGGACTTCCTCGAGCAGATCCAGCAGGTCCAGAAGATGGGCCCGATGGGCCAGCTGATGGGCATGATCCCGGGCATGGGCGGGATGGCCAAGGACGCCCAGGCGGCCGTCGATCGCGGCGATCTCCGCCGGGTCGAGGCGATCATCCGGGCGATGACCCCGCGCGAACGGCGCGATCCCCAGATCCTCAACGGCTCGCGTCGACGGCGGATCGCCACCGGCGCCGGCACCGATCTCACCGAAGTCAATCGTCTGATCAAGCAGCACGCAGAGCTCTCGAAGCTGATGAAGCAGCTCGCCGGGGGCGGTGGCCGGAAGGCCGCGATGGCCGGCCTGATGGGCCGGCGGTAAGGGGAGACTCGCGATGACCGACCAGCAGCCCACCCCCGATCCGCTCATCGGCGAGGACGCCGTCCCGCCGCCGCCTTTCGAGCCGGCCGACAGCCTGCCCGCGACCCGCGTCGGGGCGGTCGAGTCGACCGCCGAGAGCGGCACCTTCGGTGCGACGGTTCAGCCAGCTCGCGGCCGTTCGAGTGCCCGCTGGCTCCTCGCCCTGGTCGGCGTGCTCGTCGTCGCTGTCGGATCCTTCCTGATCATCAGCCTCGCCGGCAGCAAGCCGGCCGTGTCGTCGGCGCTCGGCTGGATGCCGGCCGATACCACCTCGTACACCGAAGTCCGCCTCGACCTGCCCGGCGACCAGCGTCAGAAGCTCGCCGCCTTCCTCGCCGCGTTTCCGGGATTCAAGGACCAGAGCCAGATCGAGCCGAAGCTCGATGACGTCCTCGACCGGCTCGTCCGCGCGGCATCGCGCGACAGCCAGACGTGGACGGCCGATATCGCGCCGTGGTTCGGCGGTCAGCTCGCGGTCGGGACGGGCAGCCCATCGGGCGGCTCGGGCGCGACGATGGGCTCGATGATCGGCATGGCCGGCGCGGACAGCACTCTCGTCGTCGCAACGATCAGCGATCGGGCGAAGGCGATCGACTGGTTCGTCCGGGCGTCCGCGGATACGCCCCCGACTCGGTCCACGTATGGCGGCGCCGAGCTCTTCACGCTCGGGTCCGGGGGCGCCGAGGGCGCCGTCGCGATCACCGACACCGTGATGATCGCGGGCTTCAGCCCGGCCGTGAAGGCCGCAGTCGACTCCAAGGGCGCGGGAACCCTCGCCCAGAACGCCGAGATCAAGGCGGCCATGGCGACGGTCGCCAAGGATTACGTCGGCCTTGCCGTGATCCGGACCCGGGCCCAGCTCGAGGCGATGGTCAAGCAGATGAGCGGCCTGGCCCCGGGCACCCTCGACGGCACGCAGCTCGACGAGACGATCCTAGCCTTGGCCCCGGCCTGGGCGGCGACGTCCCTCCGCTTCGAGAGCGACGCCATCGTCGCGACCTCGGCCAGCCCGTCGTGGGCGATCGGGGCGGACATGGCGAACCGGGCGAGCCAGCTCCTCGGACACCTGCCGGCGAACACGATCGCCTACGTCGAGGCGCACGACCTCGGCCCGACCCTCAAGGCCCTTGTCGAGAAATTCCGGGCCCTGCCCGAGACTAAGCCGGCCTTCGACCAGATGGACCAGGCGCTCAACATCGTCGGCGGGTTCGACGCGGTCGTCTCGTGGTGGGGCGACACGGCGGTCGTGATCTCGCCG
>JANLYK010000470.1:0-2152 GCA_031365595.1 Chloroflexota bacterium
GACCAGCCGCGCCGGAGCCACGAGCCGCCGCCGCCGACGAGCACGAAGAACGGCGCCGCGAACACGACCGTCAGGCGCGCCGTGCAGGCCAGCCCGAACAGCAGGCCGGCCAGGAACTGACGGCGGTCGGGGATGAGCGCCCACGCGCCGGCGAGTGGGCCGATCTCCCGTCGATGGTCTCGGCCGGGACGGAGGTCCCGATCGGGGCCGGCCTCCTCGAGGTCATCTTCGCGCGCCGCCGCGTCACGATCGGCCCCGAGCGCGACGGCGATCGCGGCGAGTGCCAGGCCCACCGCGAGGACGTGTGCCTGGTACCAGGTCGTCCCGATCTGGGCGGCGTACCAGAACACCGTGCCGAAGCCGAAGAACACGATCGCCGCGACCCGGACCCAGATCCGGATCGGCAACCGGCCGAGCATCCACCAGGCGATCCCGACATCGATGCCGCCGAGGATTGCGAAGAGCACCTGGCCGTTGGTAGCAAGCCCCCACAGCGCGACAAAGGGCATCAGCACGACGGCGGGCAGGGGCGGGAAGGGAACCAGCCCACGCCCGACGCCGTCGGTCGTCGCGACGGGCAGGACATCCTGGAAGAAACTGTTGCCGAGCGACGTGCCGGACGGCCCGACCGGATAGCGGATCGCCGCCTGGCCCTCGAGGAACGCGAGTGCCTGCCACTCGAAGTGATCGTAGAAGCGGAACGGATGGCTGAGGTTGTAGACGACCAGGGCGATCGCGACGAGGGCGCAGCCGACGGCGACCGACACGAACGGCGACGACGACGACGGATCCTCGGAGGGAAGCTGCGACCAGCCCTGTGCTACCCTGCGGTCCACCTCAACGCTCGTTCGGGGAGATCCATCCCGTGATGTCCGGCCGCGTGTCGGGCGGTCCCAGCCGGGACGCGGACGCGCCGACGCGGACCACCAGGACGCGGGATGGCATCGGCGCGATCATCGCCGTCCTCGCGCTCGGACTTGCCTTCCGCCTCATCATCGCACAGGTCAATCCTGGTTCGGGATTCAAGGTGGACCTGGACTCCTTCCAGGCCTGGGCGAGCAGTCTCGCGCGGGACGGCCTGGGCGGCTTCTACGAGCGCGATTTCTTCCACGACTACACGCCCGGGTACCTCTACGTCCTGTACGCAGTGGGCCTCGTCGGCCAGGCGTTCGGGGGCATCGGCGACCTGATCAAGATTCCACCGATCCTCGCCGATATCGGCCTGGGCTGGCTCGCCTGGTCGATGGCCCGCGAGCTCGGGGCGGGTCGCCGATCGGCACTGTTCGGCGGCGCGCTGGTCGTGATCAACCCGGTCACCTGGTTCGACTCGGTCCTGTGGGGCCAGGTCGACTCGTTCGGGGTCCTGTTCCTGCTCCTCGGCCTGCGTGAGCTGTGGCGTGACCATCCCGAGCGAGCGGCGATCTTCACGGTCGTTGCCGCCCTGATCAAGCCGCAGCTGGCGATCCTCGCCCCGATCGTGGCCGTCGTGACGATTCGCCGGGCGCTCCGCCCGATCGACGCACCGCAGGACCCGGCCACCGAGCCGGACCGCCCGGGGCTTCTCGAGCGAGTCCGGGTGTGGGAGCGCCGGACGGGGCACCCGATCCGGATCCTCACGACCGGCGTCGCGGGCTTCCTGACCGCCGTCGTCCTGTGCTTCCCATTCGGCCTGTCCGTCCTCGAGCCCGGCCACGATGGCGAGATCGTCCACTCCGGGCTGATCGAGCAGGTCTTCAAGACCGCCGGCGGCTACCCGTACGCGAGCGTCAATGCATACAACCCGTGGGCCCTCGCCGAGATTGGCGGCAACGGGGTGGCGGTCAACAGCCGCTGGGCCTGCGACACGGTCATCCAGAACCCGGCCGCGGGTGGCGTCCAGTGCCCGCTCGGCGTGACGATCGGCCCGATCCCGGCCGTGGCGGTCGGGGCGGCTCTGCTCTTCGCCGCGTTCGTGATCGTGTGCCTGTTCGTCGCGTGGCGGCCGACGCCGCTCGCCCTCCTGGTCGGCCTGACGATCCTCTCGATCGCGTTCTTCATCCTCCCGACGCGCGTCCATGAGCGTTATCTGTTCCCGTTCGTCGCGCTCGGCGGGATCCTCGCTGCGATTTCGATTCGCTGGCGAGTGGGCTACGTCGTCCTGTCGCTGACGATG
>JANLYK010000489.1:0-2681 GCA_031365595.1 Chloroflexota bacterium
AACCCCGGCCCGGTGAGGCCGCTTGAGGGCCCCGTGAGGCCCGGGAAGGAGCGATGACCGGCCGGCAGATCATGACCGCGGACGAGATCCGTCGGGCGACGATCCGGATCAGCCATGAGATCGTCGAGAAGCAGGCGGGCACGTCCCGTCTGGCCCTCGTCGGGATCCAGCGGCGTGGCGTTCCCCTTGCCCATCGGATCGCCGCCGCGATCGCCGAGCACGAGGGCGTCAGCGTCCCCGTCGGCGCGCTCGACATCACCTTCTATCGCGACGATTTGTCGCTCGTCGCCCAGCAGCCGGTCGTCAAGGGGACGGACCTCCCGTTCGACCTGAACGGCTCGACGGTCGTGCTCGTCGACGACGTCCTGTACACCGGGCGGACGATCCGGGCGGCAATGGACGCCCTCGTCGACTTCGGCCGGCCCCAGGCGATCCGCCTCGCGGTCCTCGTCGACCGTGGCCACCGCGAGCTGCCGATCCGGGCCGACCACGTCGGCAAGAACGTGCCGACGTCGCGCGAGGAGGTCGTGAAGGTCTCGCTCGACGAGATCGACGACGAGGACGGCGTGAACATCGAGCGCGCGCCCACACCAGCGACGGCGGCGCCCGTCGGATGACCGTCGTCGATCGGGAGCCCGGCGGCGTCGACGCCTACGAGGTCCCGATCGTCGATTCGCCGCCGGAGGCGCAGCCGGTCGGCTGGCGCCACCGCCACCTGCTCGACGTCGATGTCCTGTCGTGGCCCGACATCGAGCTCGTGATGCGCACGACCGACGCCATGCGTGAGGTGCTGGCCCGCCCGATCACGAAGGTTCCGGCGCTGCGCGGCCGGAACGTGACGATCCTGTTCTACGAGGCGTCGACGCGGACGCGGGTGTCGTTCGAGGTCGCCGCAAAGAACCTCTCGGCCGACGTCGTGAACATCGCCGCGGCGACATCGTCGGTGACGAAGGGCGAGTCGCTGGTCGACACCGTCCGAACGGTCGAGGCGCTCGGCGCGCAGATGCTCGTCATGCGTCATTCCGTCTCTGGCGCTCCGTACCTGGCCGCGGAGATCTTCTCGGGCTCGGTGCTGAACGGCGGCGACGGCTGGCACGCTCACCCGACCCAGGCGCTGCTCGACCTGTACACGATGCGCGCGTCGCTGGGCGAGGGGCCGGGCGGCGGCGCGGGCTCGCTCGCGGGCAGGAAGGTCGTGATCCTCGGCGACGTGCTCCACTCGCGGGTCGCCCGCTCGAACATCTGGACGCTGACCGCGGCCGGCGCGGACCTGTGGCTGTGCGGCCCGGCGACGCTCTTGCGCGGCTTCGAGGCGTGGGCCGGTCGGGGCGCCGCGGCCGGGCGGCGGTTCACCGTCACGTCGTCGGTGGATGAGGCGCTGCGCGATGCAGACGTCGTGATGGCCCTCCGGATCCAGAAGGAGCGGATGGCGAGCGGGCTGTTGCCGTCGCTGCGCGAGTACGCGGCACGGTACGGGCTGACCCGCGAGCGGCTGGCGCTAGCCCACCCGGACGCGCTCGTGATGCACCCGGGACCGATGAACGAGGGCGTCGAGATCGCGGCCGAGGTGGCGGCGGGGGTCCAGTCGCGGATCGAGGAGCAGGTCCGGAACGGGGTCGCGGTCCGGATGGCGCTGCTCTACCTGCTCGCCGGGACGGCCCGGTCGTGACGGTCGTCGCCGGTTCGCCGATCGGGACCGTCGTCGCCGATCTCGAGATCTCGCGCGCTTGGCTCGTGGACCCGGCGTCCGGTCGCGAGGGTCCGGGCGAGATCGTCGTGACCGACGGGATCCTCGAGGCCGTGACCTGGCTCGATGCCGGTGAGGCCGAGGGAATCGACGATCGTGGCGTCGTCGTGGCGCCGGGGTTCGTCGACCTCCACGTCCACTTCCGCGAGCCGGGCAACGAGGACGCCGAGACGGTGGCCTCGGGGCTGGCGGCCGCGGCTCACGGCGGGTTCACGACCGTCTGCCTGATGCCGAACACGACTCCGGCCCTCGACGACCCCTCGGTCCTCGCGGGCGTCCGGGCGGCCGCGCTCGCGAGCGGGTCGCCAGTGCGGGCGCTGGCGTGGGGCGCAGTCACGGCCGGGCGGGCCGGTGCGACGCTGGCCGCGCTCGGGGAGCTGGCCGACGCGGGCGTCGTCGGGTTCTCGGACGACGGCGCGGGCGTTCCATCAGCGGACCTCGTGCGGAGCGCGCTCACATATGCGGGTGCGCTCGGGCTGCCGATCGTCGAGCACGCCGAGGACGCGACACAAACCGCCGGTGCCGAGGGGAACGACGGGTTCGTGGCGACTGTGCTCGGGTTGCGCGGCTGGCCGGCCGCCGCAGAGGAGTCGGCGGTCGCCCGCGACCTCGCGATCCTCGCCGAGGTCGTCCGGGACGTGCCTGCCGCTCGGCTCCACCTCACACATCTCTCGACCGCCGGGGCACTGGATCTGGTGCGTCGGGCGAAGGCCGCCGGCTTGCCCGTCACGTGCGACGTGACGCCGCACCATCTCGCGCTCTCCGACGAGTGGTTGGCGGGGGCGCGGCGTTGGGCATGGGAGGCAACCGGCGATCCGTGGGGCGATGGCACGAACGCGATCGTGGCCGCGCCGTACGCATCGTCGCTCCGGGTCAACCCCCCGCTCCGTGCCTCGTCAGACGCGGCCGCCTGTCGGGAGGCGCTGCTCGACGG
>JANLYK010000495.1:0-1834 GCA_031365595.1 Chloroflexota bacterium
GCAAGCAGGGCGCCCAGGTGATGCTCTTCCAGGAGTTGTTCTACGGACCCTACTTCTGCCAGGTCCAGGATCCCCAGTACTACAGCTACACCGAGCTGATCCCGGACGGCCCGACGACGCTGCGAATGCAGGACCTTGCCAAGCAGACCGGGATGGTCCTGGTCGTGCCGATGTACGAGGAGGACGCGAAGGCGTCGGGGATCTACTACAACACCGCGGCGGTCATCGACGCCGACGGGAAATACCTCGGCAAGTACCGCAAGACCCACATCCCGCACGTGAAGGGCTTCTGGGAGAAGTTCTACTTCCGCCCCGGCAACACCGGCTACCCGGTGTTCGAGACCGCCGTCGGCAAGGTCGGCGTGTACATCTGCTACGACCGGCACTTCCCGGAGGGCGCCCGGGCGCTCGGCCTGAACGGGGCGGAGATGGTCTTCATCCCGAGCGCGACGTCGCGCGGCCTCAGCGAGTACCTGTGGCGGATCGAGCAGGTCTCGCACGCGGTCGCGAACGGCTACTACGTCGGGACGATCAACCGGGTCGGGATCGAGAAGGACTACGGCGACGACGACTTCTACGGCCAGAGCTACTTCGTCAACCCGCGCGGCCAGTTCATCGGCGATCTCGGCTCGGCCTACGACGAGGAGCTCATCATCCGGGACATGGATCTCGACCTGATCACCGAGGTCCGCCAGACCTGGCAGTTCTACCGCGACCGCCGGCCGGACGCGTACGAGGATCTCGTGAGGCCGTAGCGGCCGCGAACAGGAGGGGTCCCATGGACTTCGGATTCACGCTGAAGCCAGAGCACTCATCCGAGCGGACCGTCGCGCTGACGCGCCAGGCGGAGGCGGCCGGGTTCACCTCGGGCTGGCTGTTCGATTCGCATGTCCTGTGGCGCGATCCCTACCCGCTCCTGACCCTGATGGCCCAGGCAACCGAGCGGATGCGCCTCGGGACCTGCGTGACCAACCCGGCGACGCGCGAACCGAGCGTGACCGCCTCGTCGCTCGCCACCCTCGACGAGCTGAGTGGCGGACGGATGGATCTCGGGATCGGGCGGGGCGACTCCGCGCGGCGTGTCCTCGGCAAACCGCCGACGACGATGGCCACGCTCGAGGAGGCGATCCGGGTCATCCGGGCCCTCGTCGCGGGCGAGACGATCGCCTACGAGGGGACGGACCTGCACTTTCCGTGGACCGAGGGCTGGAACCTGCCCGTGTGGGTCGCGGGCTACGGCCCGATGGCCCTCGCGATGACCGGCCGGGTCGCCGACGGGGTCATTCTCCAGCTCGCCGACCCGGACCTGATCGCGTGGTTCGTGGGCCAGGTGCGCGCGGCCGAGGCGGCCGCCGGCCGGCCTGCGGGGTCCGTCCGGATCCAGGCGGCCGCGCCGGCCCATGTCGGCGACCTGGCCCTGTGCCGCGAGCGGACCCGCTGGTTCCCGGCACTGGTGAGCAATCACGTCGTGGATCTCGTGAACAAGTACCCGCGCGAGGAGTTGCCCGAGTCGCTCACGGGCTACATCCACGACCGTGAGGGCTACGACTACCTCCATCACGCCGAGGTCGGGTCGTCGAACGCGGGCTTCGTCGGCGACGAGGTGACCGACCGCTTCTGCGTCCTCGGCTCCGTGGACGACCACGTCGCGAAGCTCCGCCGCCTGGCCGAGGTCGGGGTGGACCAGTTCAACATCTACCTGATGAACGGCGACGAGGAATCGGTGCTCGAAGTCTACGGCCGGGAGATCATCCCGGCGATGGCGGGCTGACCGGGCCGGCGCCGATCCGCGGGTCGCGCCGGCGGGTTCCGGCGCCGCTGCGCGGGTCGCGCC
>JANLYK010000127.1:0-3526 GCA_031365595.1 Chloroflexota bacterium
CAGGGCAGCGTCGAGGCGATCCTCGATGGGGTGCATCCAGCCGATGAGGTCCATCTCGGTGCGATCCTCGAGGAGACGCGCGTCCTGGCCGGCCTGGTCGACGACCTGCGGACGGTTGCCCGCTCCGAGTCGGGGACGCTCTCGCTCCATCGCGAGCCGACCGACCTCGCCGTCCTGGTCGGGGATGTCGCGACCTCGTTCGCGGCAGCCGCGGCAGACGCGGGCGTCGAGCTACGCATGAAGATCGCCGACGACACGCCGCTGCCGGACGTCGATCCGATCCGCACCCGCGAGGTCATCGCCAATCTTGTCGCGAATGCCCTGCGCCACGCTCGGCCGGGCGGCACGGTCGAGATCACCGCCGAGCCGATCCGGGCTGCCGGCGCCGCGCGGGCCACCGACGCAATCGACCTGCGCGTCCGCGACGATGGATCGGGGATCGACCCCGACCTGTTGCCCCGCGTCTTCGAGCGGTTCACCCGGGACGCCCGCTCGAACGGCAGCGGCCTGGGCCTGTCGATCGCGCGCGGGCTCGTCGAGCTCCATGGCGGGACGATCAGCGCGACCAATCTGCCTGGCGGCGGGACGGAGTTCACGATCCGCCTGCCGATCGAGCCCGAACCGGGCTGAAGCCCTGACCCGTAGGTACTGGCCGAACCCCGCCCCGAGGTGGGGTTGCGCCAAAGCACCGCGACCGGTCACCCTGAGGCCATGTTCGGACGACCTCGCGCTCCCCGTCGATCGATGGCCCTCGTCGCCACCCTGGCGACGGCGTTCATCGCCCTCACGGCCCTGCCCGCGGCGGCGGCCGATTTCCCGGCCCGCGATTCGCTCTACCACTCGTTCACCGAGATGGTTGCCGACATCAGGGCCGTGCAGAAAGCCCATCCCGACATCGTGCAGCTCTTCAGCATCGGCAAGAGCTACCAGGGCCGGACGATCTGGGCGGCCAAGATCAGCGACAACGTCGCCACCGATGAAGCCGAGGCGGAGATCCTGTTCGACTCACTCCACCACGCCCGCGAGCACATGGGCGTCGAGCAGTCGCTGTACCTGCTGCACCTCCTCGCCGACGGCTACGACGACGCAGACCCGGCCATCCGGAATCTCGTCAACGGGCGCGAGATCTACATCGTCTTCGCCCTCAATCCAGATGGGTTCGAGTACGACCTGACCTGTGGCGGGAGTCATGCCCCGTACTGCGCGTGGCGCAAGAACCGCCAGCCCAATGCCGGAACGAGCGCCATCGGAACCGACATCAACCGGAACTACGGCTACCGGTTCGCGTGCTGCGGCGGATCATCCGGCAGCCCGTCCTCGATCACGTACCGCGGCTCAAAGGCGTTCTCCGCGCCCGAGACGCGGGCCATCCGCGACTTCGTCCTCAGCCGGGTGATCGGCGGCCGACAGCAGATCACGGCCCACATCACCTTCCACACCAACGGCAAGCTCATCCTCTGGCCGTACGGCTACACGAAGACCGATGTGCCAGTCGACATGACCTCCCTGGATCACGCCGCCTTTGTGGCGTTCGCCAAGGGGATGGCCGCCCGGAACGGCTACAAGGCCGAGCAGTCCAGCGATCTCTACATCACCGACGGCGACCAGATCGACTGGCTGTACGGCACCCAGCGAATCTTCTCCTTCACCTGGGAGCTCTATCCGCCCGAGACCTCGACGGTCTGGGGCGACCACTACCCGGCCGACGAGAACATCGCGGCCCAGACGGCCAGCAACCGGAGCGCGTTGCTGTACTTCCTGTCCGCCGGCTCGTGCCCGTATTCGGTCCTTGGCCGGACGCAGACGGATTGCGGGCCATTGTTCGACGACACGGAGATCGCCCGGGGCTGGAGCGTGAACCCCGACGGCACGGACACCGCGCCCTCAACGAGCCGCTTCACCCGGGGAGACCCGGCGGCGACCACTCAGAACGGGCTGCGCTCGCAGCCGGACGGAGTCTCCTCCGGACGCTACGCGTTCGTGACCGGGACCGCGGCCGGCTCGACCCCGAACGCCAACGATCTCGACGGCCAGACGACGATCCGGAGCCCACTCGTTCGTCTGCCGAGCGTTCCCGGCCCGTTGACGTTCCGCTATGTCTACAGTCACGGGCCGAGCAGCTCGGCGGACGGCGTCAAGGTCTGGATCGAGGACGATGCGACGAAGGCCCGGACCCTGGTCTGGTCGGCGGTCGGGACCGCGTCCACGGTCGGGGCGTCGTGGCGAACGGCGACCGCACCGACAGGTCCGTGGGCAGGGAAGGCCGTCCGAATCGTGATCCAGGCGACGGACGGCGGCACGAACAGCCTCATGGAGGTCCTGATCGACAACATCCGCCTCGAGCGCCCGCCCGCCTGACCTGCCGCGCGTCGCCACGGGAACCTCGTCCGCCGACCCGGCGTCATGGGCGGCATCGCCGGGTCCCGTCCGGGACCGGCCAGCCCAGGAGGGCGACGCGATGCGGCAACGACGACGATTCGGTCGGTTCGGACTCGGCCTCTCCACGGCGGTCCTCGGCCTCTTCCTCGCGGTCACCCCGACGCTGGCGTGCGGCGGGTTGATCGGCCCGAACGGGGCGGTGAACCTCCTTCGCACCTCGACCCTCGCCGGATATACCGATGGCGTCGAGCACTACGTCACCTCGTTCGAGTTCGCCGGTGGCGGTGGGGCGTTCGGCTCGATCACCCCGTTGCCGGCGGTCCCGACCAGTGTCGTGAAAGGCGGCGACTGGACGCTCCAGCGCCTCGTCCGAGAGACCAGTCCACAGCTCGAGCGCGTCAGCCTCGACGCAGCGGGCGTGCCTGCGTCGGCCGGCGCCAAGGAGTTGATGAAAGTCAAGATCGACGCTCTCGACCTGACCGTCCTCCGGGGCGGGGCCGCCGACATCGGCGCGTGGGCCAGCGCCCATGGCTTTCGCCTCCCGCCTGATGCTCCCGTGGTCCTCGATTTCTACGCAGCGCGCAGCCAGATCTTCCTCGCCGCTGCGTTCGATGCCGTGGCGGCCGAGAACCGGGGCCAGGCGGTCGGCGACGGGACGCCGATCCACATCACGATGCCGACCGACAACCCGTGGGTCCCGCTCCGGATCCTGGCCCTCGGCAAGGGCGCCGGCGAGGTCGTCCAGGCCGACGTCTATCTCCTGACCGATCGTGCGCCGGCCCTCCTGCCGGCCCCCACCGGCTCCAACGGCATCCGCCTCGACCACAGCGCCAAGGCCACCGACAGCCTCCTCGCCGACCTTCACTCAGACCGCGGCATGGATTGGGTTCCGACGTCCGGCTGGCTGACCAAGGTCGCCGTCGATGGGACGGCCGGCCAGCTCGGCTACGACCTCGCGATCGACGCGTCCGGGGCGGGCAAGCCCTCGGCGATCGACGCCGGGTTCACGATGCCCGGCGCGGTCATTCCCGCCACGCCCATCGACCTCAGCCGGATCCTGCTCGCCCTCGGCTTCGTCGGGATCGGCCTCGTCGGGATCGGCCTGATGGCCCGCGCCCGGCCGACGACCGGCCGACCGATCGGCTGG
>JANLYK010000133.1:0-5094 GCA_031365595.1 Chloroflexota bacterium
CTTCCGCGACCGCACGCTGTCCGGCGAGACCCTCTTGGGCCTGTTTCTCGACCTCGGCTCGCCTGCCGCGGCCGAGCTGTGCGCGGCCGTTGGCTACGACTGGCTCCTGGTGGACCTCGAGCATGGGGCCGCGACCGAGGCGGACTTGCTCGGCCTCCTTCGCGCGGTCGAGCTCGGCGGCCCGACCGCCCTCGTCCGCCCGCAGTCGGGCGAGCGGATCCGGATCGGACGGGCGCTGGATATGGGCGCCCGCGGGATCATGGTCCCGCGCCTCGACTCGGCCAACCAGGCGCGCGAAGCGGTCACGTTCCTGCGCTACCCGCCCGACGGGATCCGCGGCGTGGCAACCCGGGTCCGCGGCGCGGGCCTCGGCGTGGTTGCCCATGCCGACGTCAAGCGCCTGAACCAACGGGTGGTCGGGATCATCCAGATCGAGTCGGTCGGGGGCCTGCGCGACGCGGACGCGATCGCAGCGATCGACGGCGTCGACGTCCTGTTCGTCGGGCCGGCCGATCTGTCGCATTCACTCGGCATCCCCGGCCAGTTCCAGCACTCGGACTACCTGGCCGCCCTGAAGATCGTCGTGAGCGCCTGCCGGGCCCACGGCAAGGCGGCCGGGATCCTCGTCTACGACCCCGCGGTCGTGCCGCGTCATCTCGAGCTCGGTTTCACGTTCGTCGGGATCGGGGCCGACGCCGCATTCGTGGCCGACGGGGCCGCTCGCTACCTCGCCGCGGTCCGGGCGCCATGACGACCGTCCGGCCGACCGCAACGACCCGACCGCGCCGATGATCACGAGCCTCAAGCGCCGGCTTCGGCCGTTGAAACCGGTGCTCGGGCCGATCTGGCAGGCGCTCCAGACCGCGCTCAGCCGAGCCACGCCGTATTCACTCCCCAACGTGGCGGAGCGGCTGACCGTCAGCGCGCGGACGCGGATCCGTCGGATCCAGGGTCGGCCCGAACCGCCGATCCGGGCACTGCGCAACATCGAGCTCGTCGACCTGGCGGCGGCGGTTCCGTACTACCGCGCCCGGCGGGTCTACCTCGGGGCAGGAGCGATGATCGCCAACGATCTGATGACGAGACGGCGTCTCACGTCTGCCCTCGAACTCGGTCCGCACCTGCGCTCCCTGATCGTCGGAGCCGACGTCATGGACATCTCCACGCCGGCCGACCGCACGTACGAGGGTCGCCTGATCGTCCACAATGCGACCCAGGTCCCGTGGCCGGTCGAGGACAAGGCGTACGACCTGTTCGTTGCGTTCCAGGTCTTCGAGCACCTTGGAACCCACCAGGCGGAGGCGTTCCGGGAGGTGCGCCGGATCGCCCGCCACGCGATCCTGTCGCTGCCGATCGACTGGGAGATGGCGGACCCGGCCAACTGCCATCATCGGATCAGCGAAGAGAGGGTGCTGGGCTGGTTCGCGCCGGTCGTCCCGACCCGGATCGCCCTCGGCAATCCGGGCCACCGCAAGCGCCTGCTCTTCGTGTTCGAGGATCTGCCCGCACCGGGTTCGCTGGCCGGCGACTTGCCAGCGCCCGTCTGACGGGCTCGCTCAGCCGCCGGACCGCACCTCGGCGTCGAGCGGGGAGGCCGGCTCGGGTGCTCCGCTCGGTCGCTCGGCGGTCTGGGCAACGAGCACGCCGACGATAACGAGCACCCCGCCGAGGAGCTGGATCGGCGTGAGGACCTCGTGCAGGAAGGCGAACGCGAGGGTGACGATGATCAGCGGCTCGACCGTGCTGACGAGGGCCGCCTGGGCCGCTCCGATCCGGCGTGAGCCCGCGTAGAACGTCTGGATCGCGAGGAACGTGCCGGCGAACCCGATCGCGACCAGGAACGGCCAGGCCGCGGGCGGGATCCGGTCCGGAGCGTACGCCCGGCCCGTCGCGAGGGCTCCGACCACGAACACCACGGCGGTCGCGGTGATCATCAGCGCACTGGCCGCCGCCGCGTCGTCGACATGGCTCGCGTCGCCTCCGGCTCCCCCCGACTCCGGCGCGAGGTGGTCCGAGCGTTCGCCGGCCAGCCGGGCCGACAGGATGATCCAGCCGGCGTAGATCAGCGGCGAGGCAAGGACCAGGGCGATCCCGGCGATGGGCGGCGGGGTCGAGACGTCGATCCCGCCGAGGGCGAGCACGACCCCGATGAGGGCGATTCCGAGGGCGACCCACGGGCGCCGACCCGACAGCCGGGTGGCAAACCGCACGGACAGGACGGCGACGATCGCCGGATACAGGTAGACAAGGACCCCGGCGAGGGATGCCGGGACGGTTTCGAGGCCGGCGTAGTAGGTCCCGGCGTTGCCCGTGTACCAGACCCCGAGCGCGACCGCGATCAGTGCCTGGCGCCGGCCGAGCCGCGCGAGCGATGCGCGCCGGACCGGCGAGACGAGGATCCATGCCCAGGCGAGCGCCGCCCCGATGGTGAACCGCCAGGCCAGAAGCTGGAGCCAGTCGAGGCCGGCGCCGTAGATCGGCTTCGAGAGCACGGTCCCGGACCCGAATCCGAAGGCCGAGACGACGATGAGGGCGAGGCCCGCGAGATGACGGCGATCCACCGCCGGAGGCTAGCAGCCCGAACAGCCTCGGGCCGCTCCGGGCGAACTGGATACACTTGACCACGTGATTGACCAGACCGAGGGTGGCGTCGTCGCCCGCGTTCCGTCCCTGATGGACGAGCGCCTCCAGGTCGTCGGGCGGCGCGAGCCCGTGACCGTCCAACCGGGTACCAGCCTGGCCGACTGCCTCACCGCCATTCGCGGCACGGGGACCGGCGACTCGGTCTTCGTCGTCGATCACGCGGGTCGACTCGCCGGCGTCCTGACCGAACGCGACATCTTCGGCCGCCTGGTCGGCCACGACGTTGCTCCGATCGATCTGGCCGAGCCGGTCGAGACGCTGATGACGACCAAGCCGCACCACCTTCACCTCGACGAGACCGTCCGGGCGGCGATCGAGCTGATGCAGACAGGTCGCTACCGGAACGTCCCGCTCCTCGACGACAACGATGTCCTCCAGGGAGTCGTCCGTCCGCAGGACCTCCTGAAGTACCTCGCGGAAGCGTTCCCCGAGGAGCTCCTCAATCTGCCGCCGCGACCGCACCAGACGATGAAGCGCGCCGAAGGGGGCTGACGACCACGTGACCACCACCCGCCAGACGGTGCCGGAGACCCAGGAGCTCGATCGCGTCACGATCCGCTTCGCCGGCGACTCCGGCGATGGCATGCAGCTGACGGGGACCCAGTTCACCCGGACCGCCGCCGTCTACGGCAACGACATCAGCACCCTGCCCGACTATCCCGCCGAGATCCGCGCCCCCGCCGGCTCCCTGCCGGGCGTGTCCGGCTTCCAGATCAGCTTCTCGTCGAGCGAGATCCACACGCCCGGCGACGAGCCGGACGTCCTCGTCGCCATGAACCCGGCGGCGCTCAAGACGAACGTGATGGACCTGCCGGCGGGCGGCGCCCTGATCGTCAACAGCGACGCGTTCACGGCGTCCAACCTGGCCAAGGCGGGCTACGCGGCCAACCCGCTCCAGGACGGCTCGCTCAAGCAGTACACCCTCTTCGAGATCCCGATCTCGACCCTCAACGAGCGCTCGCTCGATGGGCTCGACATGACCTCGAAGCAGAAGGACCTGACCAAGAACTTCTTCGCCCTCGGGATCATGTTCTGGCTGTACGGCCGGGACATGGATGCGACCGTGCGCTGGATCGACGAGAAGTTCGGCAAGCGCCCGGTCATCGCCGAGGCGAACACGCGCGCGCTCAAGGCCGGCTACGCATTCGGCGAGACGACCGAGATCTTCCACACGCACTACCGGGTCGCGCCGGCCAAGCTCGCGCCGGGGACCTATCGGAACATCACCGGCAACGAGGCGACGGCCCTCGGGATGCTGGCCGCGGCCAAGCTCGCCAACCGGCCGATCTTCTACGGCTCGTATCCGATCACGCCGGCATCCGACATCCTCCACCAGCTGTCGGGCTACAAGAATTTCGGGGTCAAGACGTTCCAGGCCGAGGACGAGATCGCGGCGATCGGCGCGGCGATCGGGGCGAGCTACGGCGGGGCGATGGGCCTCACCGCCTCGTCGGGCCCCGGCATCGCCCTGAAGTCGGAGGCCCTCGGGCTCGCGGTCATGGTCGAGCTGCCGCTCGTCGTCATCGACGTCCAGCGAGCCGGTCCGTCGACCGGGATGCCCACCAAGAACGAGCAGTCGGACCTGCTCCAGGTGATGTTCGGGCGGAACGGCGACTCGCCCCTGCCCGTCGTCGCGCCGGCCACACCCGGCGAATGCTTCGACCTCGCGATCGAGGCCTGGCGCCTGGCCCTGAAGTACGTCAGCCCGGTCGTGTACCTCTCCGACGCGTTCCTCGCCACGGGCGCCGAGCCCTGGCTGATTCCGTCGATCGAGGACCTGCCGGACATTTCGGTCGAGAACTGGACCGAGCGCGAGGGCTTCCATCCGTATGAGCGCGACCCGCGGACGCTGGCCCGGAAGTGGGCGGTCCCGGGCACCCCCGGGCTCGAACACCGGATCGGCGGCCTCGAGAAGGCCGACATCACGGGCAACGTCAGCTACGACCCGGACAACCACCACCGGATGCAGCTCCTGCGCCAGGCCAAGGTTGCCCGGATCGCCGACGACATCCCGCCGCTCGACGTGTTCGGGCCGGAGCGCGGCGACCTCTTGATCCTCGGCTGGGGCTCGACGTACGGCGCGATCCGGAGCGCGGTCGAGCGCCTCCACCAGGATGGCCGGAGCGTCGCCCACGCCCATCTCCGCCATCTGAACCCGTTCCCGGCCAACACGGAGCAGGTGCTCAAGGCCTACCGGCGGGTCCTCATCCCGGAGGTCAACCTCGGCCAGCTCCTGATGCTGATCCGGAGCAAGTACCTCGTCGATGCCGAGGGCTACAACCGGGTCCGTGGCAAGCCGTTCACCATCGCCGAGATCGTGGCCCAGGCGGACCGCCTGCTGAGCCTCGCGAACCAGGACGAGGCCACACGATGACCGAATTCCACGCCGACGCCGCGGTTCCGACCGGCGTCCAGCCGGCCCTCAGCCCCGAGAACGCGGCGATCATCCAG
>JANLYK010000571.1:0-4274 GCA_031365595.1 Chloroflexota bacterium
GACGTCTTTCCGCCGTCGGCAGGCCTCCCGGTCCGGATCGAGTTCTTCGGCGACGAGATCGACTCGCTCCGGGCGTTCGACCCGACCGATCAGCGGACCGTGGGCCCGATCGACGAGGCGATCCTGCTGCCCGCGTCGGAGTTCCTCACGCCCCACGGGGGAGTGGCCGCGCTCCGCGCCCGCCTCGGCCGGTCCGCGGCGAAGCTCCCCGAGCGCCTCGCCGCCGACCTCACCCGGTTCGAGGGCGACGCGACCGCCGCCGAGCCGCCCGGGTCCGCGTCGACGGATCGTGGCGCCGCCGGCACCGAGCGCCCGTCGACCCGCGCGCTCGCGGTCGGCGACGCCGCCGAGGTCTGGGCCGCCCACCTCGCGCCCGCGACCGGCTTCGACCACCTCGACGCCTCGACCCTTCTCGTGCTCGATGAGCCGGGCGAGATCGCCGAAGCCGCCGACTTCCTGTGGCGCCAGGCCGACGAGCGTCGGGCCGAGCTCGTCGAGGCCGGCGAGCTGCCGAAGGACTGGCCGCCGACCTGGCTCGGTCCGCGCGACTGGAAGGGGCGGCTCGTCGCGAGCCGGACCCTCGAGCTCACCTGGGAGTCGGAGCTCCCGGCCGAGTCGGCGCTGGCGGCTCGCGGGCTGAGGTCGGGCGATCCGTTCGGCTGGCGCGAGCCCCAGCTCCCGCCGGCGCGGGCCGCCTCGATCGCCCAGGCCGTCGAGCGCTGGCAGGCCGACGGCGCCCGGATCGTTCTCGCCAGCGACCAGGCGCCGCGCCTCGCCGAACTGCTCGAGGAGGCCGGTCACCCGGTCGGTGTCGTCCAGGTCCCGGATGCTCCGCCGCCGGGCTTGATCACCCTCGTCGAGCGCAGCCTGAACGGCGGCTTCGAGGGCGGGCCGGACGGCCTCGCGTTCGTGACGGACCGGGAGCTGTTCGGGAGCGTCCGCGTCCGCCGGCCGAAGGCGATGCGCCGGGTCGTGCCGCGCGACATCCTCGAGCGCCTCGTGCCCGGCGACCTCGTCGTCCACATCGATCACGGCGTCGCCCGCTACGAGCAGATGCTCCGGCGCGGTAACAAGGCCGAGGGCGAGGATCGCGACTACCTCGAGCTGAGCTTCGCTGGGGCCGACAAGATCTTCGTTCCGGTCGAGCAGATCACCCGGATCTCGCGCTACAGCGGCGCCGAGCACCCGCAGCTGTCCAAGCTCGGTGGCACGGAGTGGCTGCGGACCAAGCAGCGCGTCCGGAAGGCCGTCGCCGATCTGGCCGAGGAGCTCCTGAACCTGTATGCCGCCCGGGCCAACGCACCGGGCCATGGGTTCGCGTCCGACAGCCCCTGGCAGCAGGAGATGGAGGCGAGCTTCCCGTACGAGGAAACGCCCGACCAGCTCCAGGCCGTCGTCGAGGTCAAGGCCGACATGGAGGCTGGCCGGCCGATGGACCGGCTCGTCGTGGGTGACGTCGGCTACGGCAAGACCGAGGTGGCTCTGCGGGCGGCGTTCAAGGCAATCCAGGACGGCAAGCAGGTCGCGGTCCTCGTCCCGACGACGGTCCTCGCCGCGCAGCACCACCAGACGTTCAGCCAGCGCTTCGCCGCGTTCCCCCTGAAGGTCCGGCTCCTGTCGCGGTTCGTGCCCGCCCGCGAGCAGGCAACGACGATCGAGGGCCTGACCGACGGCTCGGTCGATCTCGTGATCGGGACCCATCGCCTGCTCTCGAAGGACGTCAAGTTCCGCGATCTGGGCCTGGTCGTCGTCGACGAGGAGCAGCGGTTCGGGGTCGCGGCCAAGGAGCGCCTCAAGCAGCTCCGGCGCGAAGTCGACGTCCTCACGCTCTCCGCGACCCCGATCCCGCGGACGCTCAACCTCGCCCTCGCCGGCGTCCGCGACATGTCGGTCATCGAGACCCCGCCCGAGGACCGCCTGCCGATCCAGACCCGCGTCGCCGAGGCGTCGGCGGGGCTCGTCCGCGACGCGATCCTGCGCGAGCTCGACCGCGGCGGGCAGGTGTTCTTCGTCCACAACCGGGTCGAGACGATCGAGGCCCAGACCGAGCAGCTCCGGCGGATGCTGCCCGACGCGAAGTTCGTCGTCGGTCACGGGCAGATGGCGGAGGGCCACCTCGAGAGCGTGATGATCACGTTCGCCTCGGGCCAGGCAGACGTTCTCGTGTGCACGACGATCATCGAGTCCGGGCTCGACATCCCGAATGCGAACACGATCGTGATCGACCGAGCGGACTCGCTCGGACTCGCCCAGCTCTACCAGCTTCGAGGCCGGGTCGGGCGCTCGTCGCGCCGGGCCTACGCCTACCTCCTGTACCGTCGGCGCGAGCGGATGAGCGAGGAGGCCCGGAAGCGGCTCCAGGCGATCTTCAACGCGTCGGAGCTGGGTGCCGGCTTCCAGATCGCGCTCGCCGACCTCGAGATCCGGGGCGCGGGCAACATCCTCGGCGGCGAGCAGTCCGGGCACATGGCAGCGGTCGGGTTCGACCTGTACTCGCGATTGCTTGCGGACGCCGTGGAAGAACGCAAGGCCCTCCGCGAGGACAGGCCGGTCCGGTTGGAGCGCCCTCAAGCCGTGCTTGACCTGCCGGTCGAGGCCCACCTGCCCGACGACTACGTGCCCGAGGAGGCCCAGAAGCTCGAGCTCTACCGGCGTCTCGCCCGGGCCCGGACCGGCGGCGATCTCGCGGCATTCCGGCAGGAGCTCACCGACCGGTTTGGCCCGATGCCTGCTCCGGTCGTCCGCCTCGTCGAGGTCGCCGAGCTGCGCCTGACCGCCGAGGCCGTCGGGGTGGCCTCGATGTCGCGCGAAGACGGCCAGCTCGTCGTCCGCTTCGGCGAGGGCCTGTCGCGGGCGACGGCGATGCGCCTCCTCGCCGGCGGCGGTCTGCCCGGCGTCAAGCCTTCGGAGGTCACGTTCGCGAGCAACCAGGTCCGGATCCGCCTCCCGCGCGACGCGTCGCGGGCGTGGGGCCTGACCCAGGCCGTCGTCGCCCGGCTGGCCGCCGAACCGCAACCGGTGGATTCGTGAGCGACAAGTTGCCCGAGCCCCACGAGGCCGTGCTCCGGCTGCCGATCGAGTCCGAAGACGATCTCCACGCCCTGCGCGGCGCGCTCCTTGCCGCCCGGGCGACCGAGTTGAGCGAGATCGAGCGTCGCTCGCAGCGTCATGGGCTCGGCTACGGGACCGAGTCCCAGCGCGAGTCGATGTCAGACGAGGTGGAGCAGCTCCGGCGCCGCTGGACGATGCTCGACCGGCTCCTCGCGGCGATCGAGAGGCCCGGAAACGACGAACGGTCCTAGCAGCCGACCCTGAGGAGCGTCGCAGGCCTGCCGACACGTCACGGTCTTCGTGGTCCGTCTGGTTGCCCAGGCGCCATCGTCATGGTATTGTGTCTACCATGAGGACAACCATTGACAAAGCCGGACGCTTGGTGATTCCGCGGCCGATCCGGGATCGGATCGGCCTTGCCGAGGGAGGCGACGTGGACGTCGAGCTCGATGGTGCCGCCGTTCGCATCCAGCCGGTGTCCGGCGTCGACCTGCGCGACGACGGAGCATTGCTCGTCATTCCGGCGACGGGCATGGCCGTCTCAGGCGCAACGGTTCGCGAGCTGATCGATGCCGACCGACACGGACGCTGAGGCTGGCGACGTCCTCCTGCTCGACACGAGCACGGCGATCGCGCTCGTCGTCGAGGACCACGAGTTCCACGCCGCGGCGCTCGCCGCCGTCCATGGCCGCCGTCTCGGGCTCGCGGGGCATGCCTGGTTCGAGACCTACTCGGTTCTGACCCGATTGCCCGCCGGGCTCCGCCGGTCGCCGAGCGATGCCATCCGCTTGATGTCTCGGAACTTTCCAGTGCCCGGGTTCCTCGGCGAAGTCGAATCCATTGCGCTCGGCCCGGAAGTCGCTCATCGGGGCATTTCCGGCGGCTCGGTCTACGACGCGCTCGTGGGGGCCGCCGCGCGCCAGCACGGCAGGCCGCTGGTGTCCGGCGATGCCCGAGCGCTCGCTGTCTACGAGGCGCTGGGTGTCGAGGTCGAGCGTCCCGAATCGTGAGCTCCGCCAGGAAGTCATCGTGAAGCCGTTCGCGTTCCTCGCCGACGCCTTCGACGTGACGACCGCCCGCGAACTCGGCGAGCGCGCCCGGATGGCCGAGGACGTCGGGGTCACGACGTTCATCCTGCCCGACCACCTCGTGCCCCAGCTCGCCCCCGTGCCCTATCTCGCGACCGTCGCCGCCCTCACCGAGCGGATGCGGATCAGTGCCTT
>JANLYK010000584.1:0-1642 GCA_031365595.1 Chloroflexota bacterium
CCGGCTCATCGGCTTCGGCTCGGGTCAGACCTCACGCGTCGACGACGCCCGCCAGGCCGTCGACAAGGCCCGCGCGATCGCCGGCCCGGAGAGTCTCGTCGGTGCCGCCTGCGCATCGGACGCGTTCTACCCGTTCGCCGACGCCGTGGAGGCGTGTCTCGGGGCCGGCGTCGGCGCCTTCGTCCAACCCGGCGGCTCGGTCCGGGACGCCGAGGTCGTCGCGGTCGTCAACGCGGAAAACGCGACAATGCTCATGACCGGGATCCGTCACTTCCGCCACTGACGGCGCAGGCGTACTCTCGCTGAGAATCGAGAGACCGACCGTCCGATCGGAGGCCGAGATAGCGCCCATGCGCCGCGCCAACGAGGGCTCCGCGAGCTCCACGCCGAAGGGCAAGGCCGGCCAACTGGCCCGTGCATTCAACGAGATGACCCCTCAGCTGCGCGAGAACGTCGAGTCGCTCGAGCGCCGCGTCGAGGAGCTGGGCGCGGAACTGGCAACCGCGCAGGCTGCGCAGGCCGAGGCGGAGCGGCGCTACCGACGACTGCTCGAGGAACTCCGACTCGCGGTCTATATGGACCCGCCCGCCTCGGGGATCGGCGCCGTTGCGCTGTACGTCAGCCCGCCAATCGAGGCGATGTTCGGTTACCCGGTCGAGGACTGGTATCGAGACGGTTTCTTTGAATCGATCGTGCACCCGGACGACCGCGAGAGGCTCGACCATGCCTATCTCCATGGGGAGCAAGAGCGGGTCTCGGGCGAATACCGGATCATCGCCAGGGACGGCCGAGTCGTCTGGGTCCGGGACGACAACAACCTCATCCGAGACGCACAGGGCAACCCGGAATACGTCCTCGGGTTCTTCCTCGACGTCACGGCGCAGAACGCCGCCGCGGCCGAGATCCGGCGCCAGAAACAGTATTTCGAGTCGCTCGTCGAGATCAGCCCGGCGGCCGTCGTGACGATGGACCGTGAGGAGCGGGTGTCGGGCTGGAACCCGGCGGCCACGCGGCTGTTCGGATTCAGGCCAGAAGAGGCCATCGGGCGGGCGATCGACGACCTGATCATGAGCAACGAGACGATGCGCACCGAGGGCCAAGGCGTGGCCCGCGAAGCGCTGGCGACGGGTCGGTCAACCCGGATCAGCCAGCGCGCGCGACAGGACGACGGCGTCGTGGACGTGGAGATCGTCATGGTCCCGCTCGTGGTCGATGGTGAGCACACCGGGTTCTACGCCGTCTACCACGACATCACGGAGCTCCAGGCAGCGCGCCGCGATGCCGATGCGGCGAACCAGGCAAAGGGCTCGTTCCTGGCAGCGATGAGCCACGAGATCCGGACGCCGATGAACGCGATCATCGGGATGAGTGGCCTGCTCCTGGAGACGACCCTGACCGAGGAGCAGCTCGACTACGCGGACACGATTCGCTCGAGCGGCGACGCGCTCCTCACGATCATCAACGACATCCTGGATTTCTCGAAGATCGAGGCGGGCCGGGTCGATCTCGACGCGGAGTCGTTCGACCTGCGCCGCGCGGTCGAGAGTGCCCTGGACGTGCTGGCGCCGGTCGCGGCGAAGAAGGCGATCGAGCTTGCCTACCACGTGGCTGATGCGGTCCCTCGGAACGTCGTCGGGGACGC
>JANLYK010000586.1:0-3657 GCA_031365595.1 Chloroflexota bacterium
GGTGACCGGCGGCGGCAAGACGGCGATCTACGTCGAGGCGATCATCGCGTCGCTCGAGCGGGGGCGGCCCGCGCTCGTCCTGGTTCCCGAGATCGCCCTCGCGATGCCCCTCGTCGATCGCCTCCGGGCCGACCTCGCCGCTCGCGTCGCGCTCGTCCATTCCGGGCTCGCGGACGGCGAACGGACCGACGAGTGGCGGCGGATCCGGGCGGGCGACGTCGACATCGTGGTCGGGACGCGCCTCGCGATCCTCGCCCCGCTCCGCGACGTCGGGCTGGTGATCGTCGACGAGGAGCACGACGCCGCGTACAAGAGCGACCGCACGCCCCGGATCCAGGCCCGCGACGTCGCCCTTCAGCTCGCGGAGCTGGCCGGAGCGGCCCTGGTCCTGGGCAGCGCGACGCCGGCCGTCGAGTCGATCGGGCGGGCCCGCGACGGCACGTATCGCCGGGTCGTCCTGCCGAGCCGCCCGACGGGCACCCGGCCGGTCGTCGAGGTGATCGACCTGCGCGAGGAACTCAAGGCCGGCAATCGCGGCCTGCTGTCTGACCGGCTGGTCGAGGCGATCACGGCCCTCGATCTCGGCGCGGGCCACCAGGCGATCCTGACCCTGAACCGGCGCGGCACTGCGTCGGTCGTCCTGTGCCGCGACTGCGGCTACGTCCAGGTCTGCCCGGATTGCGAGCGACCGCTCGTCTACCACCAGGCCGGCACGACCCTGCGCTGCCATCACTGCGGTCGGGCGACGCCGATCGCGACCCGCTGTCCGAACTGCAAATCACCCCGGATCCGGTTCCTCGGTGGCGGCACGCAGCGGGTTGAGGACGAGGTCCGGCGGCGCTTCCCGGATCTTCGCGTCGGGCGTCTCGATCGCGACATCGCCGAACGGCGCGGCGCCGCCGAGCGGGTGATCGACGACTTCGCCGCCGGCCGCCTGGATGTCCTCGTCGGGACCACTCTCGTCACGAAGGGCCTGGACATCCCGGCCGTCACGCTCGTCGGGGTCGTGTCCGCCGACGTCGCGCTCAACCTGCCCGATGAGCGAGCCGCCGAGCGGACCTATCAGCTGCTCGCCCAGGCGGCGGGACGGGCCGGACGCGGCGATCGGGCCGGGCTCGCGATCATCCAGACCTACCAGCCTGAGCACGCGGCGATCCGGGCGGTGGCCGACGACGACGGCAGCGCCTTCTACGACGTCGAGCTCGAGCTCCGCCGGCGCTTCGGCTCGCCGCCGTTCGGACGGCTGGTGAAGCTGACCGTCGGGATCGTGGATCGCGACGCCGCGGAACGCGGGGCCGGGGCGATGGCCGATCGGCTCCGCGACCGTGCCCGCGAGCGCGGCTCCGATGTCTCGGTCCTCGGCCCGGCGCCGGCCTACATCGCCCGGCGCGCCGACCGCTGGCGCTGGAACGTGGTTCTCCGCGGCGCAGACCCGGCGAGCCTGCTCAACGGCGGGCTAGAGCCGCCGTGGACCGTCGACGTCGATCCCGAGTCCCTGCTCTGACGCGTGATCGCAACCAGGCAGCCGCTATCCGTGGTCAGCGGCTCCTGACGATCCGGGCGACAATGGAGACTCGAACGAACACGGAGGGCATCATGAACGACACGCACGACGCAACCGGCGACCACGCCGATAACGACCACACGACTGATCCGGCCGCGACCAACGGCCACGGGGCCGCGAGTGGCGCCTCGGACGAGACGTTCGCATGGACCAACCCCGACGAGGCGGCGAGCGGCGGCGACGCCCGGGCCACGGCCGAGCGGATGATCGGCCAGCTCCAGTCGATGATCGACAGCGTTGCCACGACAGCCGCGCCGGTCGTCCGCCAGATCGGGGCCAAGGCCGCCGAGCTTGCCGCGGTCGCCGCGGATCGGGCAGGGCCCCTCGCCCACAAGGCCGCCGACGCCACGGCCGATGCCAGCGTGCGGCTCGCCTCGAAGTCCCGGACGTGGGCGGCGGACCTGCGCAGCCGGGTCGACGGGTCCGACGACGCCGATGCCGACAGCCGATCCTCGGTGGCCGTCGACGGCGCCGACGACGCCGTTGAGCAGGCCGCCCAGGATGCCCCCGTCGAGGGCGAGCGCGGCTGATCACGCTCGGAGCCCGGCTATACTCGGGCCATGAGCGTCCGACCGATTGTTCTTCTCGGTGACCCGCGGCTGCGCCTGAAGGGCCTGCCGGTGGACAGCTTCGGGAAGTTCCTGCACGGACTCCTCGACGACATGACCGACACGATGCGCCACGCCCCGGGGGTCGGCCTTGCCGCGCCCCAGGTCGGCGAGGCGCTCCAGGCGTGCGTCATCGAGGTCCGCGACACGCTCTACGAGCTGATCAACCCGCGGATCGTCCGGGCCGCCGGCGATGACCGCGATCTCGAAGGGTGCCTGTCGCTGCCGGGCTACTACGCGTACGTGACCCGGAGCGAGAAGGTCTGGGTCGTCGCCCAGAACCGGAACGGCAAGAAGATCAAGGTCGCGGGCTCCGGGCTCCTCGGGCGAGCCCTCCAGCACGAGCTGGACCACCTCGACGGGAAGCTGTTCATCGACTACCTCGGCTCGATGGACGAGCTGATCCCGGTCGGATCGGACGACGAGGACGACGACTCCGACGACGACGATGCCGAGCATCCGACCCACACCCGGGAGGCCGCCAGGGCCCTCGCGTGAGCGGGTCGTCGGCCCCCGAGGGCGAGCGCGAGTCGGCACAAATCCGGGTCGTCTTCCTCGGCTCCGGATCGTTTGCCGTCCCCGCGCTTCGGGCGTTGTCCGCCGCTCCAGAGACCGAGCTGGTCGGCGTCGTGACGGCGCCCGCCCGGAAGGCCGGACGCCGCGGTGAGCTCCGGTCGACCCCCGTCGCGATGGCTGCCGACGGGATGGGTTTCCCCATCCTTACCCCGGAACGGCTCCGTGCCCCGGACTCGATCGCCGCGATCCTAGCCCTGCGGCCCGCCCTGGCCGTCCTCGCCGACTACGGCCAGATCGTCCCGCCGGCCCTGCTCGGGCTTCCTCATGGAGCCCTCAACCTCCACCCATCGCTCCTGCCCCGGCACCGCGGCGCGACCCCCATCCCGGCGACGATCCTCGCGGACGACCGGGAGACCGGCGTGACCCTGATGCGCATGAACGAAGGCCTCGACACCGGCCCGATCGTGGCAGTCGATCGTTGGCGGCTGTCGGGCACAGAGACCGCGCCGGAGCTGGAAGAGCGCGCGGCGAATGCGGCGGCGGGCCTGCTTGGTGCGTCGCTCGGGCCGTGGCTCCGTGGTGAGCTGACGCCTGTCGCCCAGGACGATGCGGCCGCCACGCTGACCCGGCCGCTCCGGCGCGAGGACGGCCGGCTCCACCCGGATCGCCCGACCGCCGAGCTCGCCCGGCAGGTACGGGCATACCAGCCGTGGCCGGGGACGTTCATCGAGATCGGCGACGAGCGGCTCGTGATCCTCGCCGCGATCGCGGTTCCGGCCGGACCCGGCGACCAGCCCGGCATCCTGGTCTCGGACGAGGACGGCCCCGCCTTCGCGACGAGTGACGGGCGGCTGGTGCTCGACGAGGTCCAGCCCGCCGGCGGCCGCCCGATGCGCGGGGTCGACTTTCTCCGTGGCCGGCCGGCGATCCTTGGCCGCATCGTCGGCGCGTAGACTCGTTCCGTGCCTG
>JANLYK010000613.1:0-2369 GCA_031365595.1 Chloroflexota bacterium
GGCCGACGCTGGGGGTCGACGGGCGGGCCTCGGAGACGGCGCGGAGCGATCAGCGCGAGCGTCCAGCGTACGACGCGGCGCGGGGCCAGTCAAGGCCCAAAACACAAGATGTAGTGGTGTCATGTGTCGACTGACCGCAACATGTGGTTGCGAGCGTGGTCGTGCCGCGTCCACGCTCCGTGCACGTTCGCGGGGTCGTCGTCCACCGGTTCTGGCCGGTTGTCCACGCCGCGAGGGGCGGTTGTGCACCGTGCCCTGGGCGGTTGTCCACGATGATGGTCCAGAACAGGTGTTCTGTTCGTGGGGCGTTGCGGCGCGCGGCCCGCAGCGATTTCGCCCGTACTTGGCCAAACTGCCATGCTCGGAACGTTGGGTCCGTTTGGCGGCCGCTCAGACCCGACCACCGCTCGATCTGGCAAGCGCCTGAGCGTGGCCTGGGAGTGTCGGGCACGGAGCCAGCCCGTCGGGGGCCGTCGATCGCGCCCAACGTTCCACCCATGACCGTCTGGCCAGGTCGGACTGCCCTCAGTCCGGCGACACGACGGCGGTACGAGCGGCCCGCGGTACGAGTGGCGCGATCGGCTCGATGGTCGGCCGGCGGCGCGACGTTCGGCGCACAACCGAGCAGATAAGCCGGCGGTGAGCGGCCAAGCCCAGACTCCGGTCATGGACGATGTTCGGTTCGGAGCGGTGGTGCGACGGATCCGGATCCGGAAGGGATTGCGACAGTGCGATCTCGCTCCTGCGACCGGCCTATCGCCAGCGACGATCTCTCGGATCGAGCGCGGTCATATCGATTCACTGTCGCTCAAGACGCTCCGCGCGGTCGCAGCCCACCTCGATATCCGGCTCGATCTGGTTCCGCGCTGGCGCGGCGGCGACCTCGACCGGCTGCTCAACAGTCGGCACTCCTGGCTCCACGAGCTCGTTGCGCGCGACTTTGGCGGGCGTGGGGGCTGGATCTTCCGACCCGAAGTCTCCTTCTCGGAGTTCGGCGAGCGCGGTGTGGTCGACATCCTCGCCTTCCATCCAGGTCGACGGGCGCTCCTCGTCATCGAGCTCAAGACCGACATCGCGGATGTGAACGACCTGGTCGGGACGATCGACCGCAAGGAGCGACTGGCGAGGAAGGTCGCGGCCAAACTCGGGTGGACGGTCCCGCCCGATGCGACCGTGTCCGCGTGGATCATCGTCGCGCCCGGCCGGACCAATCGGCGTCGGGTCCAGGCCCACGGCGCGATGCTCCGGGCCGCGTTTCCGGCCGACGGTCGGGCGATCAAGGGTTGGCTCGATGTTCCCGATCGGGCGATTCGTTGCCTGAGCTTCTGGCCAGACTCTCATGCCCGGAACGTTGGGTCCGTTTCAGGCCCGATTCGGAGGGTCCGGGCTCGACCCACCGCCGGCTCCAAGCGTGCGCCGACCGCCTGATCCGGCACGGCCTGGCGCCGATCGCGCCCAACGTTCTGTGGATGGTGATCTGGCCGGAACCGAAGGGTCTGAGCCCGGGGCCCGGGCGCGGGCAGACGGGACGCGGAATCGGGAGCTGGCGGCGTGCCCGCGGTCGGGCGGCGGAGCTACAGCCCGCTGTACGAGTGGAGGCCGGAGAACCAGAGCGAGCCGGAGTACGTGACGAGCACCATCCCGAACGCGACCACGAGCAGGAGCGCTGCCGGTCGGCCGGCCCACGACTTGCGGTTGCGGGCGTGCAGGTAGACCGCGTACGACAGCCACGTCACGAGGGCCGCGGTTTCCTTCGGGTCCCAACCCCAGTAGCGCGACCACGCGATCGAGGCCCACCACGACCCGAGAATGATCATCGTCGCGAAGATCGGGAAGCCGGTGATGACCGCCCGGTAGGCGACCTCATCGAGGACCTTGTGGCTCGGCAGCCAGGCGAACCGATCGTTCTGGCCCTGGAGCAGGTAGCCGACGCCGGCCGCGAACGACGTCGCGAAGATGCCGTAGCTCAGCACCGCGAGCCCGACGTGGATCGTGATCAGCGGCGGGTTCTGGAGGGCCGGCACGAGCTGGCTGATGGCCGACGGGAGGCTCGCCGCGTAGAGGAGCAGAGCGAGGGCTACTCCGGTCGGGATGAAGCCGATCGAGCGGATCGGGTAGCGCCGCTGGAGGAAGAGATAGCCGCCCGTGATCGTGGTCGCGAACGCCACGGAGAACTCGAACATGTTGCCCCACGGCCCGCGACCGACGGTGATTCCCCGGATCACGAGGTAGGCGAGGAGGGCACCGAATCCGACCGCGGCGATCCAGGTTGCCGCCCGACCGAGCGGCGTCGGGGCGGTGCCGAGCGGCGTCGCACCGGGGTCGCGGCCGGCGTCGGCCAGCCGGGACGTCGCGAACGAGCCGGTGAC
>JANLYK010000011.1:0-6492 GCA_031365595.1 Chloroflexota bacterium
CGGCTGGGCCGACAAGCTCGAGTACGCGTTCCCGGGTCGGGTGGCGAAGCCGCTCGGCGTGGCGGCCCAGATCATCCCGTGGAACTTCCCGCTCCTGATGCTCGCCTGGAAGATCGCGCCGGCCCTCGCCGCGGGCAACACGGTCGTCCTGAAGCCGGCCTCCACGACGCCGCTGTCGGCCCTCCTCTTCGCCGACGTCTGCCGCCAGGCCGACCTGCCGCCGGGAGTCGTCAATATCGTTCCCGGCCCGGGCGCGATCGGGATGTCGCTCGTCACCCATCCGGGGGTCGACAAGGTCGCCTTTACGGGGTCCACGGAGATCGGGCGCCAGATCTTCAAGGGCGTCGCCGGGACCGACAAGGGCCTGACCCTCGAGCTCGGCGGCAAGGCGGCGAACATCGTGTTCGACGACGCTCCGCTCGACAGGCTGTGGAGGGCATCGTCAACGGGATTTACTTCAACCAGGGCGAGGTGTGCTGCGCCGGATCGCGCCTGCTCGCCCAGGAGTCGATCGTGGAGCCGCTGATCGAGAAGCTGAAAGACCGCCTCGCGACGATCCGGGTCGGCGACCCGCTCGACAAGAACACCGACGTCGGGGCGATCAACTCGAAGCAGCAGCTCGAGAAGATCACGGAGCTCGTCGCGGCCGGCCGGGCCGAAGGCGCGGAGATGTACCAGCCGGCCTGTGACCTGCCTGAGCGCGGCTACTTCTTCCGCCCGACGCTGTTCACGAACGTCGCCCAGAGCCACCGGATCGCGAAAGAGGAGATCTTCGGCCCCGTCCTGTCCGTGCTCACCTTCCGGACCCCGGAGGAGGCGGTCGAGAAGGCGAACAACACGCCGTACGGGTTGTCGGCCGGGATCTGGACCGACAAGGGCTCGCGGATCCTGCACATGGTCAAGCGGATGAAGGCCGGCGTCGTGTGGGCCAACACGTTCAACCGGTTCGACCCGACGTCGCCGTTCGGCGGGTACAAGGAGTCGGGGTTCGGGCGCGAGGGCGGGATGCACGGCCTCCACGCCTACGTCCGGCTCGAGGACCGATGAGGGCCGTGGCGGCCAGCTCCATTCCCAGACGCCCCGGCCCACGCCCTGGCTCCGGCCTCCGGCCCGCGCCCAGCCCGGCCGATTCCGGGTCGTTCCACGCAAGGGAAATTATTCTGCATGGGCGTAACGACCGCGAATCCGCTCGGCTGGGGGACCGCTGGTGAGCGCACCCGACCGGATCGACGTGCGCAAGACGTACAAGCTCTACATCGGAGGCGCATTCCCGCGCTCCGAAAGCGGCCGCTCGTACCCGATCGAGGCCGCGAACGGCGATCCGCTGGCCAACGCGTGCCAGGGTTCGCGCAAGGATGTGCGCGAGGCCGTCCGGGCTGCCCGCAAGGCGTTCCAGCCGTGGGCCGACAAGACGGCAATGAACCGCGGCCAGGTCCTGTACCGGGTCGCCGAGCTGATGGAGGGCCGGCGCGATCAGTTCGTCGCCGAGGTCGCCGCCGCGGAGGGGCTGCGCGAGGCGAAGGCCCGCGAGGTCGTCGATCGCTCCATCGATCGCTGGGTCTGGTACGCCGGCTGGGCCGACAAGATCGCCCAGGTCCTCGGCTCGTCCAACCCGGTCGCGGCACCGTATTTCAACTTCACGATCCCCGAGCCGACCGGTGTCGTCGGGATCGTGGCGCCCGAGACGAGCAGCCTCCTGGGCCTCGTGTCCCGGCTCGCGCCGCCGCTCGTCGCGGGCAATGCGGTCGTCCTCCTGACCTCGGAGACGCGGCCGCTGCCCGCGATCACCCTGACCGAGGTCCTCGCGACGTCCGACGTGCCCGGTGGCGTCGTGAACGTGATCACCGGGCGCAAGGCCGAGCTCGTGCCTTGGCTGGCCGGCCACGTGGACGTCGACGCGCTCGACGTGTGGGGCGTGCCCGACGCCATGCGCACGGAGACCGAGCTGACCGCCGCCGACGACATCAAGCGGATCGCCCGACGGCCGGCCGGCGTCGCCGACGCGAAGTTCGACTGGCTCGACGATCGCGCCGCCGAACGCCCCGAGTGGATTGCCGCCTTTCTCGAGATGAAGACCGTCTGGCACCCGATCGGGGTCTGACCGCGCCCGGTCGTCCGACGACAACGACCGACCCGTCACGCGCTCGCGCTGACGGTCGGCCTCGGGGCCTGCCGGTCGGGCCGGCGCCACGACGCAGGTCGCGCGCGGCTAGGATCGGGCCGTGGATCCCCTCGTCTTCGCCCTTGTCGCGGGAGCGGCCGTCCTCCACGTCACGTGGAACGTCCTGCTCAAGACCGGCGGCGACCCGCTGCTCACGGCAGCCGCCGGTCTGGCGACCGCCGCCGCGGTTCTGTGCCCGATCGCGCTGATCGCCTGGTTCGCGATCGGCCGGCCGGACGTCCCGTCGGAAACGCTGGTCCTGTCGGTCGTGTCAGGCTTGCTCGAGGCCATCTACTTCGCATTCCTGGCCGCCGCCTACCGCCGCGGCGACCTGTCGCTGGTCTACCCGCTGGCCCGCGGCTCGGCACCGCTCCTGGCCGTCGCGATCGGCGTCGTCGTTCTCGGCGAGCGGCTCGGGGTCGTCGGGTTCCTCGGCGTCGCCGCCCTGATCGCGGGAATCCTCGCCCTCCAGCGACCGTGGCGCTACCTCCGCCAGTCCGGGCGGGAGCACGGCGGGGCTGCAGGCTTCGCCCTCCTGACCGGGATCACGATCGCCGCCTACTCGGCCGTCGACCGGGTCGGCGTGCGCGGGACCGAGCCGTGGCTCTATGCCGCCCTGATCTATGCAACGGGCACGGTCTTCCTTGCGGGCTACGTGTGGGTCTATCGACGCCGGGCCCGCGCGGCCGCTGCGGCGAACCCGATCCTCGCGGCCGAGCCGGCCACGGCGTTCTCGGCCAGGCGAGCCGGGTTCGGCGGGATGATCACGCTCGTGGCGTATCTCCTGATCCTCACCGCCTTCACCGTTGCCCCGTTGACGGCCGTCGCGCCGCTCCGCGAGTCGGCGATCGTTCTCGCCTCGGGCTGGGGCGCGCTGCGCCTGCGTGAGGCCGACGACAGAGCCGATGCGATCCGTCGCATCGGAGCGGCTGTCCTCGTCGTCATCGGCGCGTTCCTCCTCGCCTTCGACTGAGTGTCGGGGTACCTCGGCGGCGGCCGGGAGCCTCAGCGCTTCTCGCTGCCGAACCGGAACACCAATGTGTGGCGATATGTCTGGCCCGGCCGGAGAACGACGCCCCGCCCGTTGTCGCGGTTGATCGCATTGGGCACGATCTGCGGCTCGAGACAGATCGCGGACCGTGGGCCATACCTCGTGCCTCCCTTGCCGGGAATGAGCGGGAGTCGATTCGCCGAATAGAGTTGAAGGGCCGGTTCCGTGGTCAGCACCTCCATGGTCCGCCCACTCTCCGGATGGCGGAGGATCGCTGCTCGACGAAGGCCCGCTTCGCCGTCAAGAACGTAGCAATGGTCGTAGCCGGCAGCAGGTTCCTCGTCGAGCTCGGCGATGCGCGCGCCGATGCTCCGCGGCGTGCGGAAATCAAGGGCGGTTCGCTCGACCGAACGCAGAGCGCCGGTCGGGACCAGATCGTCATCGGTCAGCGCGACAGCAGCGCCTGGGATCTGGAGTTCGTGATCGAGGACGGTTCCGGAGCCATGTCCGGCCAAATTCCAGAATGCGTGCGACGTCAGGCTGACAGGGGTCGGCGCGGTCGTCTCGGCCGACACGATGAGCCACAGGTCGAGGTCGACCACGGCATACGTGACCGTCGCCGTCAGTTGGCCTGGGTAGCCCTCCTCGAGATGGCGACTGAGATACGCGAATCGGACGCCCGGATGCTCATCGACGGTGTCCGGACGGGACGTCCAGCGAACGCGGTCGAAGCTGCGGGTGGCGCCGCCATGCAGGTGACTGGGTGCCTGGTTCGCGCTGAGCGCGTAGCGCTGGCCGTCGAGATCGAACTCGGCATCCTTGATGCGCCCCGACACGCGTCCGAGCATCGCTCCGACGTAGCTGTCGATGTGCAGTCGATCCTCTGCGTCGGTATCAAATCCGAGAAGGACATCGACCTGATCCCCGCGCCCGTCCGGGACCCACACCTCGTGGAGTCGAGCACCGAACTCGCCGACCATCGCCACCAGACCGGCAGCCGATCGGAGCCGATAGCGGACGGGCGCGTCGTGAGACGTCGAGTCCAGCCGTTCGACGCGCGCTGGCGACGGATCCACCACGTTGTGCCGTCGACTATGGTCGGCGAGCGCTCGTCGGTGCCACCGCGTCCCGACCGGGCAGGGCTGGCGTGCCCCGGTTGAACAGCGGCCGGGAACCGTAGCGCGAGTTGACGAGCGCGATGCCGCCGATGACCAGGACCGTCCCCGCGAGGGTCGAGAGAGTGACGGGCTCGCGCAGGACGAGCGCGCCGAGCCCGATCCCGTAGACCGGCAGGAGGTACGCGACCATCGACGTCCTGGTCGCGCCCCAGTGCTGGAGGATCCGGAAGTAGGCGAGATACGCCAGGCCCGAGCCAAGCAGGCCGAGCCAGACGACGGAGAACAGGGACTCGGGCACCCAGGCCACAGCCGTCGGGTTCTCGAACACGAACGCCAGGCTGCCGGTCACGAGGAAGCCGAAGAAGACCTGGAAGACCGCCGGGATCATCGGGCGCAGGCCGTGGACGTGGGCCTTGGCGTAGACGTTGCCAATCGCGTAGGACACGGTCGCCCCGAGCAGGGCCAGCTCGCCGATGGCGTTCGCCGAGCCGAGATCCGCGATGTCGACCCCGACCAGGATCGCGACGCCGACGAAGCCGACAGCCAGCCCTGCCAGGCGGTTGACCGTCACGGTCTCGCCCCTGAGGAAGAGAGCCGCGATCACGATCACGAAGAGGGGCACGGCGCCGTTGATCACCGCGGCCAGCGACGAGTCGACGGTCTGCTCGGCGAACGTGATCAGGCTGAACGGGATCGCGATGTTGATCACGCCCATCACGAACAAGTGGCCGTACATCCGGAGGTCGCGGGGAAGCGGCTCGCGGGCGATCGCGACGACCGAAGCCAGCAGGGTCAGCCCGATCAGGAGACGAAACGTGATCAGGGTGAACGGCGTAAGGCCGTTGTCGACCCCGACCTTGATGAACAGGTAGCTGCTGCCCCAGAAGAAACCGAGGGCGAGGAAGATCAGCCAGTCGACACGGGAGCCGCGAGTTGCCATGGGACCTCATCATACCGGTGAATTGGCCTAGCCCCATGGTCCAATGACGATGGTGCTGCCGCTCCCCGGAAGCTGGAACCCGATCACCGGCCCGGCCGTTGCAGGACGGCGGTGCCGGCTCCCGTGATCATGGTCCCCGACCCTGTCGGATCACGGCATGATTGCGCCCACGGTACGCTCGGAGACATGTCCGTCCCTGCGGAACCGCTCGTTCAACTCCTGACGGCCATCGTTCCCGCGGCGAGAGCCAGCCGGGATGCGATCCGGGTCGTCCACGCGCCGGGTCGGGTCAATCTGATCGGCGAGCACACCGACTACAACGCAGGGTTCGTCCTGCCCGCGGCAATCGATCTCGGCGTCACGATCGCCCTTCTCCCGAGCGACGACGACCGGGTCGAGGTGACGCTCGCGGACACGGGCGATCGCGCCGGCTTCGACCTCGCCGCCATCGGCCCACCGCGCGACGCATGGATCGACTACATCGCCGGCGTCGCCTGGGCCTTGACGGCGGCCGGTCTCCCGGTGCGCGGCTTTCGCGGCGTTCTTGGTTCGGATCTGCCGGCCGGCGCCGGTCTCTCGTCCTCGGCCGCCGTCGAGCTGGCCGCGGCATGGGCGCTCAGCGGTGGCGAGCGCCCGACCCCGGCCACGCTGGACCTGGCCCGGCTGGCCCAGCGCGCCGAGAACGAGTATGTCGGGGTCAGCTCCGGCCTCATGGACCAGTTCGCGGTTGCGTTCGGCGAGCCCGATCGAGCTGTGTTCCTGGACTGTCGGAGCTTCGATCACTCCACCGTTCGGCTGCCGATCGGGACATCGCTCGTGATCTGCCACTCGGGGTCGCCACGTCGCCTGGCCGCATCCGAGTACAACACCCGGCGGGCGGAGTGCGACCGGGCCGTCGCTGCCTTCCGCCAGCTGGATCCGTCCGTCGTGACCCTGCGCGACGTCGACCCGGATTTGCTCGCCGCCGGGCGCGATCGCGTCGATGAGATCGCATGGCGGCGGGCCCGCCACGTGGTCAGCGAGAACGCCCGGGTCCTGGCCTTCATCGCCGCACTCGAACGCGACGATCTTCCGGCAGTCGGGTCGGCTCTTGCGGCCAGCCACGCGTCGCTGCGCGACGATTACGAGGTCAGCTCGCCCGCCCTCGACGCACTGGTCGACATCGCCAACACGGTGCCCGGGGTGATCGGCGCGCGATTGACCGGTGCCGGCTTTGGCGGGTGCACGATCAATCTCGTGCGGGACGAGGCGGTCGAGGCCCTGCGCGAGGCCGTCCTCGCGA
>JANLYK010000098.1:0-5770 GCA_031365595.1 Chloroflexota bacterium
ACCCGGCTGTGGCCGTCCGCCCGGGCCCGCTCGATCTCCGTTGCCGCGGCGCCCTCCACGCAGCCGCCGCTGACCGAACCCGCGATCCGCCCATCGTCGGCCCGGATCAGGACGGCACCCTCGGGCCGCGGCGCGCTGCCGAACGTCCGGACGACGACCGCCCGCCCGACCTGCTGGTCCTCGGCGGTCCATGTGGCGAGCGTCTCGAGAAGCTCCTGCATCGGTTCGTGCCTGCCTTCGGGATGGGTCGGGTCAGCGGATGGGTCGGGCGGCGGTCGGGTCGGCCGAGCCGCCGATGACCGCCGGCGGATGGGCGAAGATCGCCATGCTCGAACTGCGGTTGCCGGCGTCGGCGCCGGCGGCCGCTTCCCCGCCCCGCCGGGTATCGGACGAACGGATCCCGGCCAGGATCTCGCCGAGCCGCTCGAGGCTGGCGACAGTTCCGGCCGGGACGAAGTCGTCGATGTACGGAAGGGCCGCCCGCATCCCGCCGGCCAGCGGCTCATAGCCCGGGGTCCCGGCCAGCGGATTCAGCCAGACGAGGCGGTGACAGTTCCGGCGGAGGCGCGCGGTCTCGGTCGCGACGAGGGCCGGATCGCCGCGGTCCCAGCCGTCGGACACGACGATGACGACGCCGCTCGTCCGCAGCGTCCGCCGCGCCCAGCGCTTGTTGAAATCCCGGAACGACTCCCCGATCCGCGTCCCGCCGGCCCAGTCGTTGACGCTCTCGGCGATGCGGGCAAGGGCCCGATCGCGGTCGCGATCGCGGAGCAGGCGGGTGACCCGGGTCAGGCGCGTCCCGAACACGAACGACTCGGTCTTGACGGTCGAGGCCGCCGACAGCGCCTGGACGAACCGCAGGAGCAAGCGCGAGTGGCGCTCCATCGAGCCCGAGATGTCGCACAGGACGACGATCTGCCGCGGGCGCTTGGTCGGCCGGCGCCAGACCCACTCGGTGAACTGGCCGCCGGTCGCGAGGTTGCGCCGGAGCATCGTGCGCGGGGCGAGGAGACGGCCATGGTGGTGGAGCTCGTAGCGCCGGGTCCGACGCATTTCGAGGCGCGGCTCCAGGAGGTCGACGAGGCGCTCGGCGTCGCGCAGCTCGGCGGCGGTCATCCGGTCAAAGTCGCGGTGACGGAGCAGCTCGCTGTTCGACCAGGCCGTGGGCGCCGCGATGATTCCGTCGATCTCGGCGTCGCTGTCCTCGTCGGACGCGATCGGCATCGGAATGCCGTCGATCGTGTTGCTGTCGTCGCCGGCCGCGCCCTCCTCGCCGGCCGGGGTGGCGACGCCATCCTCGCCATCGGCGGCCTCCTCGTCGGTTGCAGGCGTCAACGGACCGTCGGATGGGCGCTTCCTGCTGCGCTTCCGCCACCAGCGCGCGAAGACCTTGTCGTACGGCTCGCGGTCGTCCCGGCGGCGAACGAACACCGCCTCGCCGGCCGCGCGGACGGTGTTGCGGTCGCCCACATCGATCAGGGTGAGGGCCCGGGCGAAGTCGACCGCGGCGCCAAGATCCGTCTGGAGGCCGGCGACCCGGAGCGCCCGCCCGAACCCGACCGCCTCGGCCAGCAGGCGCCGGCCGTCCACCTCCGGGCCCCACGGGGCTCGCACGATGGCCGGGTCCTCTCGACGCTCCATCCCGAGACTGTGCCACGAGTGGAGGCCGAGCGCGCGATCAGGGCTCCCGGGCCGTCGAGCGCAGGCCCGCCGTAACGAGGTCCGCGTCGAACGCGAACGCCCGCCCGATGCCCCCACGCGCGGCGAAGTTGAGGGTCGCCCGATCGACGAAGCTGGTGCCGCCGCCGATCCGTCGATGCTCCGACAGCGATTCGTCGTGCAGGGATCGATCGACCATCTCCACCCTCGTCGCCGGCAACAGGCGGTCGATCAGGGCCCTGACCGCTTCGACGCCGAGCCGTGACCGAACCAGCGCGACCGTTTCCACGACGACATAGGCGTGCGTCACAAGGTCGTCGTCATCCGTGTTCGTCCAGTACTCCACCGCGGCCGCGTGGTTGGCATCCCGGCGATCGAGGAGGGCGAAGAACGCGCTGGTGTCGACGACGATGCTCACCACGAGGCCTCGCCGAGAACCTCGTCATGGCGCTCGCTGATGTCGCTGCGTCCGGAGTCGAACGCCCCCAGCACCGACCGGGACGCCTGGCGCGCTCCGCGACGGGTCGCGAGCTCGTCGGGAAACACGGCATCGACCGCCTCGCGAACCAGCGCCGCCACGCTCACGTGCCTGCGCGCGGCCTCGCGGCCAAGGCGCTCATGCTGGGACTCGGATAACCCGATCGGGATTCGACGCACCGCGCGACGGTACCACATCTGCCAACTCTGATATCACTTGCGGACCGGCTGGATCTGAGTCCGCAGCGTAGACGTGACGGATCAACTGTGGATTACCACCGGCGCGCCGACTCGGCGACCGTTGGTCCGTTCAGGGCGCTCCCCGGCCCCGCCGCTCAGGCCTAACCCGTGGCTTCGGCGAGATAGCCGCGGGCGGTGTCGCCCCGGATCCGGCGGATGTCCTCCTCGTACTTGAGGACGACGCCGAGGGTCTCGTCGACGACCTCGCCGGTCAGCTCGCGCGAGCCGAGGC
This sequence comes from Chloroflexota bacterium, assembly GCA_031365595.1. Classification (GTDB taxonomy): domain Bacteria; phylum Chloroflexota; class Limnocylindria; order Limnocylindrales; family CSP1-4; genus CF-46. The sequence goes on from JANLYK010000098.1 coordinate 2,609, forward strand.
TGAGGAGCGCGGCGGCCCAATCGAGGGTCTCGGCGATCCCGGGCACCTTCGTCAGGTCGGCCTCGCGCAAGCGGTGGACGAAGCCGACGACCTCGCGGGCGAGGCGCTCGGGCGCCTCGGGCACCCGGGCGAGGACGATCTCGAACTCCTTCTGGGCGGTCGGGTAGTCGATCCAGTGGTAGAGGCACCGTCGCTTCAATGCGTCGTGAACCTCGCGTGTCCGATTCGAAGTCAGGATCACCCGCGGCGGCTTGTCGGCCTTGATCGTCCCGATCTCCGGCACGGTCACCTGGAAGTCGGACAGGATCTCGAGCAGGTACGCCTCGAATTCCTCGTCGGCCCGGTCGATCTCGTCAATGAGGAGGACCGGCGCGATGCCGTCGGGGCTCGGCTCGAGCGCCTGGAGGAGCGGCCGCCGGATCAGGAACTCACGGCCGAAGATGTCATGGGCATAGGCGGTGTTCGCCTCGCCGCGCGCTTCGAGGAGGCGGATCTCGAGCATCTGGCGGGGGTAGTTCCACTCGTAGACCGCGGCGTTGACGTCGAGACCCTCGTAGCACTGGAGCCGGATCAGCTTCGCGCCGAGGCTGGCTGCGAGCGTCTTGGCGAGCTCGGTCTTGCCGACGCCGGCCTCGCCCTCGAGGAGCAGCGGCCGGCCGAGCCGGAGGCCAAGGAACACGGCCGTTGCGAGGGACCGGTCGCAGACGTAATCGCGCTCGCGGAACGATTCGATGATCCCCTCGATCGAGTCAAGGGCGGCGACGTCCGGCGCGGGCTGGGCGGTCTGGGACATGGCCGCGATCCTACACCGCGACCTGTCCGGCCGCGCGCGATGGGCCGTTCCCCGGTTGGTTCGGTCACCCGGCGCCCGAACCGGCCAGCAAAGCGACGGCGATCCCCGTGGGATGAGCGTATCCGGCAGGTTTCCGGGAAAATCCTGTTCGATTTGCATGTTTCGGTCGCCGGGCGAGCCGCGTCAGCAGAAACCCGGCCGATCCGGGCTCGCCGGGCCAGATCGTGCTCGATACGCTCGCGGGGCGAGAATCGCTCCGACGCAGACCTCCGTCAGCCGTCCGGCGCGTCGAGCTCGCGGGCGTACGGCGGGAAGCGGAACCGCATCTCGCGGGTCAAGACGCCACCGTGACCCAGATGCGAGACCGTCCGGCGGGTCGGCGGCTCGCCGGTCAGGAGGCGCGGCAGCAACAGGTCCGCGGCCGTGGCCTTCGAGTACGCGCCGCACGTCGGCAGGCCGAGGATCGCCGTCCGCCCGATCCGAGCCAGCCAAAGCATCGAGCCAGGATGGGCCGGGACACCATGCCGGACCACCCGCCCACCGAGACCGGCGATCGCGCTGAAGAACGGGTCGGACGGATCGGTCGAGCGGCCACCGGCGGTCAGGATGACGTTCGCCCGGGCGAGCCCGCGGCCGCGGGCCATGCGTTCCAGCGCATCACGCACCTCCCCGTCCTCGTCGGCCACGTAGTCGACCCCGAGGACCACCGAGCCAAGGCTCTCGACCTTGAGCCGGACGCTCGCCTCGAACCGCGGCCGGTCCCCCGCCCGGAGCGACTCCTTGACGACGACGCCCACCCGCATCGGCCGGAACGGCGCGACCCGAACCAGCGGCCGACGACCATCGCCCGCGATCCGCGCGCCGGCCGCCACGACGGACCCCGGAACCACGTGCGGCGCCACCTTCACCGACGCGACGAGGTCTCCGGCCGCGACGATCGAGCCATCGAGCCGGGTGAACACCTCCAGGGGATCGAGCCGGTTCAGCCGCTCCAACTCGGCCACCCGAACGTGCACGACCCCATCGTGCGCGGCAAGGAGATCGACCCGGCTCTGTGACGGCCCGCGCCGGCTCAGGCCGGCGCCAGCGACGGCGTCAGCCAGCCGGAGCGCCGCGTCATCCTCGTGGAGATCGCCGTCCTCGGTCACGATCACCGTCACCGGTCCGACCCCGAGCGAGGGATCAGCCCCGAAGGCCCCGAGGTCGGCCGCCGTCAGCCGCCGGCCCTTCGACCAACGGCTGCCGCCGATGACGAGGTCGCGAGCCAGAACCGCGCCCACCAGCTCGGCCGACGGGCGCTGCCCCGGTATCAGCCGCTCGAGACGCAACCGCGCCTCAGCCGAGACGGCCGAGAGCCGCCTCGATCGCCCGTCTCGTGTAGACGACCGCCATCGCAGCGCGGTACTCGCTGTCGGCGTGGATGTCGCCGGCCACGGTGACGCCGTCGATCGCGTGGGCAGCCGCCGCGGCGATCGATTCGGGCGTGCCCTCGTTGCCGAGCAGGGCTGCCTCGACGGCCTTCGCTCGATACGGCGCGTCGCCCACGCCGGTCAACGCGATCCCGGCCTTTGTGATCGCGCTGCCGTTCTCCTTGATGATCACGGCCGCGACGCCCGCGATCGAATAGCCGGATGCCCGCTGGCTCAGCGCGACGAACGCCGAGCCTGCGTCGTCGCGCGGGCCGGGCAGGCGGATCTCGGTCACCAGCTCGTCATCGGCCAGGGCGGTCTCGAACGCCCCGGTGAAGAAGCCGTCGGCCGCGTAGACGTGCTCGCCGCGCTTGGATCGGGCGACGATCTCGGCGTCGAGCGCGAGCAGGACCGCGGGCAGGTCCGAGGCCGGGTCGCAATGCGCGACCGCGCCACCGACGGTCCCCCGGTTGCGGACCTGGACGTCGCCGATGTCCGGCAGCGCGTCGCCGATCAGGCCGTAATGGCGGGCCGGCGACTCCGCCAGCTCGGAGTACGTCGTCAACGCGCCGATCCCGAGCCGGCCGTCGGCGAGCTGACGGACGCCGCGCAGCTCGGCCAGGCGGCCGATGTCGACGAGCCGCTCCGGGTTGGCGAGCCGGAGCTTCATCAAGGGCAGGAGGCTCATCCCGCCGGCGATCACCTTGGTCCCGGGCATCCCGACGAGGCCGAGAGCCTCGTCGAGCGAGCTCGCCCGCTGGTAGTCGAACGTGTTCGGGATCATGCCCGGGCTCCCTTCGCGGACTGCATGGCGCGCCACACGGTCTGGGCGGTGAATGGCATGTCGAGATGCTTGATGCCGAGCGGCGCGAGCGCGTCGTTGACGGCGTTCGCGACGGCGGCCGTCGAGGCGATGCAGCCGGCCTCGCCGACGCCCTTGACCCCGAGCGGGTTGACCGG
>JANLYK010000043.1:0-2448 GCA_031365595.1 Chloroflexota bacterium
GCTCCCGCGGCGATCCACAGGGCCACGATCCGGAGCGGAGCGACCACCGCGACGAGAAGCGCCGCCCAGCCCCCGATCCGGAGCCGCCGGTCGGCCGTCACGGGGCCTTCGGCAGGTCGAGCCGGGTGCGGATCGCGTCGGCGACGGCCGTCAGCGCCGCGGGCAGCCCGTCGCGGTTCGTGCCCTTGGCCTGGGCCATCTCGGGCCGTCCCCCACCGCGGCCGTCGATCGCCGGCGTGGCGGCCTTGACGAGATCGCCCGCCCCGATCCCGCGGGCGACCAGGTCGTCGCTGACGGTCACGACGAGCTGCGGCTCGTCGGCGTCGAGGGCCAGCGCAATCACTCCGGACGGGAGGATTCCGCGGAGGTCCTTGGAGGCGGCCTTCAGGATGTCGATCGAGTCGTATGGGCCGGCGAAGGCGACGACCTTCACGCCGGGCCCGATCTCGTCGGCGCGGGCAGCGAGATCGGCCGACGTCGGGAGCCCTCCGGCGGCGGCGCCCCCGGCCTTGAGCCGGCGCTTCGTCTCGCGGAGTTCGTCCTGGAGCGCCCGGATCCGATCGGCCACGACGTCTGCGGTCTGGGCGCCTGCCGCCTCGACCGCGGCCGCGAGCGCGTCCGTGCGCGCCCGGAGGTACGCGTCCGCGCCCGCGCCGGTCAGGGCCTCGATCCGGCGCATCCCCGAGCCGATCGAGCGTTCGGCGGTGATCACGAAGCTGCCGATCTGGCCCGACGCGCGGCAGTGGGTACCGCCGCACAGCTCATGGCTGAAGCCCTCGACCCGGATCGTCCGCACGGTCTCGCCGTATTTCTCGTCGAAGAACGCGTCGGCCCCCGCAGCGATCGCCTCGGGCATCGTCATGAACGCCGGCGTCACGGTCCGGTCGTCACGGATGATCGCCCGGACCTCGTCCTCGATAGCCCGGATCTCATCGCTGGTCAGCGGCCGATCGAACGGGAAGTCGAAGCGCAGGTAGTCGGGCGTCACGAGGGAGCCGGCTTGGCGGGCGGCCTCGCCGACGACGTTGCGCAGGGCGCGGTGTAGGAGATGGGTCCCCGTGTGGTTGCGCATCGTGTGGGCGCGCCGCTCGGGATCCACGACCGCGTCGACGGTCTCTCCCACCCGAAGCCGCCCGTGGAGCGTGCCGCGCTGGACGATCAGCCCGCCGACGGGGCGCTGGGTGTCCTCGACGCTGAACAGCGACGACCCGCCGCCCGCCTCGCGCAGCTCGCCGCGGTCGCCGACCTGTCCGCCGCCTTCGGCGTAGAACGGGCTGGCGTCGAGGACGATCTCGGCGGCGCCCTTACCGGTCAGCTCGTCGAACTCCATCCCGTCCCGGACGATCGCGACGACGGTGGCCGGGGCCGTGGTCGTGTCGTAGCCCAGAAAGCGGGTGTCGCCGCGGCGGGCCTGGATTGCCTGGTACATGGTGCTGAGCTCGGCGTGCTTCGCGAGCTCGGCCTTCTTGCCCGAGCGACTCCGCTCGCGCTGCTCGGCGAGGGCGGCATCGAAGCCCGCCCGGTCCACGCCGACGCCGGACTCGGCAGCGAGCTCGACCGTCAGGTCGATCGGGAAGCCGAACGTGTCGTGGAGCCGGAACGCTAGATCGCCCGGAACCTCGGGTGCGCCGGCGGAGAGGTTCTCAGGCCGTCGTCCGACGACCCGCTCGGCATCCGGGGCGAGGTCGACCAGGGCAGCCTCGAGCTGGGACGTGCCGGCATCGAGCGTCCGTGCGAACTGGGCCTCCTCGCGCTCGATCGCGGCGAGGACGACCTCCTTCCGCTCGAGCAGGTACGGGTAGGCCTCGCTCATCATCTCGATCACGACGGTCCCGAGCTCGCCCATGAACGGCTCGCGCCGGCCGAGAAGCCGGCCGTGACGGACGGCCCGGCGCATGATCCGGCGGAGGACGTAGCCGCGACCCTCGTTGCCGGGCAGGACGCCGTCGGCGATCAGGAACACGACGGCTCGGGCGTGATCGGCGACCACCTGGTAGCTGAACCGCTCGGCCTCGAACGCGTCCGGATCGTGACCCATCAGCTCACGCATCCGGGCGTGGATCGGCACGAACAGGTCGGTGTCGAAGTTGCTGGGGACCTGCTGGAGCACGCTCGCCAGCCGCTCCAGGCCCAATCCCGTGTCGACGCTCGTGAACGGCAGCGGGACCCGGCCGGTCGGGCGCTGGTCGAATTCCATGAACACCAGGTTCCACAGCTCGAGCCAGCGCGGGCAGCTCTCCGAGTGGTCCGGGATGCACTCGGGGCCCTCGGACAGGTGGGCGCCGCGATCGAAGTGGATCTCGCTGCACGGTCCGCACGGCCCCGTGTCGGCCATTCGCCAGAAGTTGCTGTCGTCGCCGGCGTCGACGTCGCCCCAGACCGCCATCCGCTCCGGCGGCAGGCCGATCTCGTCGCGCCAGACCGCGCGGGCGACCTCGTCGTCCCTGT
>JANLYK010000134.1:0-5404 GCA_031365595.1 Chloroflexota bacterium
GACCCCAGGGAGGCGTGTACTCAACCTGGATCGTGAGCCGCGTGCCTTCCGCGATCGGCTCGAACCAGTCGCGGCCGACCATCGGCCCCATGGGTGTCAGGCCGCGGAACTCGCGGTGCCGAAGGGCCTCGACCGCGGTGACCTGCCAGAGCCCTTTGGAGACCATCCGGCGACCAGCGAAGCGCCAGACCTGTCGGTACCCTCCCCCGACTCGGTCCATCGGCCCGGTGATGTCGCGGCCCTCCGGGATCTCCGTATTCCATTCGGCCATCCGCTCCGGCTGGATCATCAGGCCCCACACTCGCTCGACCGGGAACGGAATGACAGCCGAGAAGCGAACCTCGCTCATGCTTGGGCCCTCCCGAGCCGCTCGAGTCCCGTCTGTACAAAGATACGTCGAGCTCGAACTGTGTCGGAGCGTAACTGACTCTGATGCCCGCACGGTTTGCGGTGTCGTCAGGAGCCGACCGGCAGTCGGTGCTCTGACCGCGGAGGCCTACGCGCACGGATTGGCGCTGGCGCTGCCGGAAGAGGCTGTAATGGCGCGCCCGACAGGGCGCGCGATAACAACCTGCGAAGTGCCGATCGAGGGCCGCAATGAGTGGTTGGCCGCGGCGCGGCGGTTGGCGTGAGGAAGCGGACTCCTGCTCGGGCGACCGACCGCGAGGTCAGCGTGGTCGCCGCCGTCATTTCGGCCGGGTCCGAGAAGGCGGCCGCCCACCGGCTTGCCTGTCGCACTCCACGGTCAAGCATCACCTCGCGAGCGCCCGGTCGAAGGTGGGGGCGACGACCAGGGCGCAGCTGGTGTGGATCCTGGCGCCGCGGCTGCCGCAAGCCGACGCTACCGTGGACGCCGAGGACTAGCAGGGTCGGGCCTCGTGGGGCTGGCCTGCGGCGAGGCTATCGATCCCTGCCCAAGCAGTTGCTGGAGGGTCGGCCGGGCTGCTCGACGACGGACGTGGCGCTTCGCTCGCGCGCCTCGGGATCGCGGCCGCACTACTCGGGGGTGGCCTCGCCACCGTGAGCACCTCGATCGACGGCTTTGCGATGAAGCCGCTGGCGCTGGACTGGGCCGGTCCATCGACATCAGACGCGGCCGGGGTGCTCGGACTCGCTGGCAACGTTCAGGTCGGTTTCGCGGTCTGGTCCTCGCGCAGCATCGCTTCGAGCCGACCGGCATCGACGTCTCGACGATCACCCTGCGAACCGCGCGAAAGCGGTCCAGTACGGTCGGTTGGAGCGGCAGATCTGCTTCGACCTCACGGCAACCGAGATCCCGGGCGTTAACTGCCGGGTATCTATCAACCGAGCGAGCGCGCACACTCCTCCAGCCTGAAGTGTTGACGCACAGTCGCCCAGTCTGGCTCATGGACTGTGACGAGCCAAGGGCGAATCCGGCACGACGACCGGACAAGGAGGAACGCATGCAATCGGCAATCCCATCGGCAGCGGACGCCGCCCGGAAGACGTTTCACTTGGACAAGACCTGCGCGAGCGACGTCTTCTGCACGATCGCGTCGTCCGACTTCGACGCGATGCCCGCGGGCACGGACATCACCTACGTGAAGTCGGATCCGTGGACTGGCTTGGCCTATCCCACCATCGTCGTCGCCGACGGCACCACGACCGGCGAGTGCGACTGGAATCAGCCCCCCGGACCCGTCCTCGCCAAATGCACGTTCCAGTCGGGAACCGGAGAACTGAGTCAGTTCAACCTGGTCGTCGACGTCAGCGTGACCGGCGACCCAGCGAGTCCGGACGCCGTCTGGCATTGGGACGGGACCTACTCGCTCGACTGAACGTTCGGGGCAAGGTCACAGACGACGCGAGATCGCCCACTACCTCCTTCTGCGAATCAGCTGGGTCAGCGCCGGGAGGTTGTGCCGACGGCCATTCCCCTAAAGCTCGCCGGGCATCGGATCTGACGTAGAGGTCGTCGATCCGAACCCGGTGTCAGCATGGCCCAATCGACCAACTAGCAAGCGCGGCCCGCCGCCCGCACCCTTCTTTCGCCGAGTACTTCCTCTTTGGCGTGTTCTTCTCCGTCCTGGGCTGGTTTGAGGCGCTCTGGGCGCTCGCCTATGTCGTTCGACCCACGCGGCGGCTCGCTGCAGCGGCATTAGTGGTGAACGGGGCAACAGTTCTGATCTGGGGTTGGGCGCACCTGGTGGGGCTTCCCTTTGGCCCGCAACCGGGCCAGGTCGAGCCGACCACGATCACGGACCTGACGGCGACTCTGTTCGAGATCGTGCCGGTCGTCGGGCTCTTCGTAACGCTGCTCGGTCGACCCCGAGGTCTGGTCCCGAGCGCATGGAGGGCCACGTTCTTCATGGCCGTCATGGTGGCGGTCGCTCTCGGCACGACGCTGGCGCTGGCGCAACCGCACTCGATGGGCGGTTAGCCGCCAGGACCACGGTCCGGACGCCTGTCTCCGGCAGACCCAGGGCCACACTGCCACGGGCTGCTTACAAACCTCTGGGCGACTCCGATCCGCGAGCGGGACGGCCCAGTGCCAACGCGGCGAGCGACCCGACCATCAGCGTGCCGGCAAGGCCGAACGCCAGCGTCGGGCTGACAACCGTCCACACGACCCCGACCACCGCCGACGCAACGAAGTCGCCGGCCGACTGGATCCCTGCCAGCAGCCCGAAGGCCGAGCCGCGCAGCTCGGTTGGCGCCAGCGCGGCGACCGCGGCGTTCTCGGCCGTCTCGGCCGCGCCGATCCCGATCCCGGCGACGACGAACGCCGCCCCGAGGACGACGATCCCTGATCCGAGCGCGAACGCCGCGTACGCCAGGGCGAAGCAGGCGACGCCAGCGGCGAAAACAAGCCGCGGCCCGTACGCGTCGGCCAGCCGTCCGGCGGGCAGCGCGGCGAAGGTCGCCGCGACGTTATAGCCGACGTACAGGCCAATCGCGATCGTCATTGCGCCGTCCGTCCCGTGGCTCGGCCCGAGGAGCTCGCTCACGCGCAGGATGAGCAGGGTCGCGGCCACGTTGCCGGCCTCGAACAGCGACACCGACACGAGGAGCCGCCCGAGGGGGCCGCGGAGGAGTGGCCGGACCACGATCCGGACCGGCGCCGTGTGCCGCTCCTTGGGGCGCTGGAGGTGACGCACGGCGTACACGATCGCGACGGCCGCCAGCAACCCCGGGATGACCGAGAGGAAAATGGCTTGGCGGATCCCGATCAGCGCGACCAGGCCGAGGGCGACGATCGGGCCGATCACGGCCCCCGCGTTGTCCATGGCCCGCTCGAAGCCGTAGGCGCGACCGTAGGCGGTGGGGTCCACGGCGTCGGCCAACAGAGCATTGCGCGATGGACCTCGGACCCCACGGGCAGTCCACGCGGCCGTCCGGAAGATCGCCACCTGCCAGACGGCGGTCGAGATCCCAATCAGGGCGGACAGGATCGCGGTCAGGGTGTAACCGCCGACGGCGACCGAGCGCCGCCGATTGGGGTCGTCGGCGAGCGCCCCTCCGGCCACCTTGGCAACACCGCTCAGCGCATCGGCGACACCCTCGATGAGCCCGAGCGCGGCGGCGGGTGCGCCGAGCACGGTCACAAGAAACGACGGCAGGAGCGCTGTCGGGATCTCGTGCCCAAGATCCGACAACAGGCTCGCGATCCCGATCCCGCGGACGCCCGGCGTCAGCCATCCGTGGCCGCTCGGTGGCGGTGCAGCGTCGGTGCTCGGGTGGCGAGTACGCATCGACACCACGATATCGACTGGCAGCGTGCCATGTCCGATGCCCGGGGCTCCTTCTTCAGCTGAGGCGGACCCCGCGCCGAGCGGGAAGTACGGCACGAACATGGCTGGTCCTAGCAGACGCACAGGTGGCCTAGGTCATTGCTGAGCACCACAGACCCACGTTCGCGCTCGTTGTGTCGGAGAGGCATCAGTGGCTTGGCCTCCCGTACCATCGCTTCGCACGAGCCTTCTCGAGCGTGTTCAGACATACCGTCCTACGGGGAGATCGTTGAGCGCCAATCAGTCGCCTGCCCCTCACCTGACCCGGCCCTCGCTCCGCCAGTTCGCGTTCGGTGTCGCGGCCGCTGGAACGGCGACCGTGCCGGCCTTGGTCGTTCGGCTGGCCGGACTGCACCCGCCCCCGATCGTCGCCCTGGCCCTCTTCGGGGTCTCGATCCTCGGTGCCGGTTTCCTTCTGTCGTGGGGCGCCGAGGCGGCCGAGGCGCATGTCGCTCAAGGGGTGGCCTTGGCCGGCTTGGCCCTGGTCACGGTGCTGCCCGAGTACGCGGTCGACATCTACTACACCCTTCGAGCCGGAGCGGAGCCGGGCTCGGACTACGTCCAGTTCGCGGCGGCGAACATGACCGGGGCCAACCGTCTCCTGATCGGTGTCGGCTGGCCGCTCATCGCCGTCCTGTACTGGCTTCGCTCGAGGCGCCAGGTCGTCCCGCTCCAGCCGGCCAATGCCGCCGAGATCTCGTTCCTTGCTCTCGCCAGCCTGTACTCCTTCGTCATCGTCGCCAAGGGCCAGATCGACCTGGTGGATGCGGTCGTCCTGGCGGCGATCTTCGGCGCGTACCTATGGCGCCTAAGCAAGCTCCCCCGCGAGGCCGACGAGGAAGAGGGGGATGAGGAGGTCGGGCCGGCGGCGGCTCTGGAGGTGCTGCCCAAGCGCCGGCAATATGCCGTGATCGCCGGTCTCGCCATCGTCGCGGCGGTCGTCATCGTCTTGGCGGCTGAGCCATTCGCCGAGTCGCTCCTCGCGTCCGGCACGCAGCTCGGGATCGATCGCTTCTTTCTCGTCCAGTGGGTCGCCCCGCTGGCCGGTGAAGCACCCGAGATCGTGATCACGGTCTTGTTCGTCCTGGCCCTCCGCCCGGCAGCAGCTCTGGGCGCCCTGATCAGTGACAAGATCAACCAGTGGACCCTGCTCGTCGGGTTCATCCCGCTGTTCTACAGCCTCGCCCGCGGCGGACTCCATCCGTTTCCGCTCGACGCTCGCCAGCACGAGGAGTTCTTCCTGACGGCGGCGCAGTCGCTGTTCGCGGTCGCCCTGCTGCTTCGCCTTCGGCTCCATCTCCTGGGCGCAGCCGTCCTGTTCGGGCTGTTCACAGTCCAGTTCACGCTGGCGTTTATCAATCAAGCCGACGAGCCCAAGGCGATCGCGATCCTCACTGGCCTTGGCTGGGTCTACATCGGGCTCGCGATTGCGCTCCTCGTCCGCGACCGGAAGCTTCTCGTCGAGCACGCTCGGTTCGGCCTATTGAATCGCTCCTAGCTGCTTCTCAACGTATCCCAAGCCGGGTGGCGCAGGTGGCACAGGCGAGCCCGAGGCGGACCACAGCAATACGCACCGGGCTGAGCGAGCCCGTATCTTCGACGGCCACGCGCCCGACCAAGGGACCAAGAAGCGAGGCTTGGCTCGCGGCCGT
>JANLYK010000136.1:0-6734 GCA_031365595.1 Chloroflexota bacterium
CCCCCACAAGTTCATCGGCGGCCCGGGCACGCCCGGCGTCCTCGTCGCCCGCCGCGAGCTGTTCCGGAACCGCGTCCCGCACGCGCCCGGCGGCGGGACCGTCGCCTACGTCAATCCGCTCGAGCACGTCTACCTCGACGACCCCGAGCATCGCGAGGAGGGCGGGACGCCGGCGATCATCGAGTCGATCCGGGCGGGGCTCGTGTTCGCCCTCAAGGAGGCGGTCGGGGTCGAGGCCATCCGAGCGCGCGAAGAGGACTTCATCGATCGGGCGATCGCCGCCTGGTCGGCCGAGCCCGGGATCGGGATTCTCGGCAACCCGGAGCTGCCGCGGCTGTCGATCGTGTCGTTCACCGTCCGCCACGACGGGCGCTATCTCCACCACAACTTCGTCGTCGCGGTCCTCAACGACCTGTTCGGGATCCAGTCGCGCGGCGGCTGCTCGTGCGCCGGGCCGTACGGCCATCGGCTCCTCGGAATCGATATCGAGACCTCGCATGCGTTCGAGCGCGAGATCTCGCGCGGTTGCGAAGGGATCAAGCCCGGCTGGGTCCGGGTGAACTTCAACTACTTCATCAGCGAGGCCGTGTTCGACTACGTGACCGCGGCGGTCGCGCTGGTCGCCCGCGACGGCTGGCGCCTCCTGCCCTGGTACCGGTTCGAGCCGGCGACGGGCATGTGGCGCCACGCGGCTGGCTCGCCCGAGCCGCCGCTGTCGCTCCACGACGTCCGGTTCGCCGGGGATGGAGTCACGTACCCGGCCCATCGCCATCGGGCCGGCGACGAGGCCCTGGCCGGACATCTGGCGGAGGGGGCCGCGATCCTCGCCGATCCGGTGGCGATCCTGGGTTCTGCGCCGGCCTCCGAGGGCCCGCCACTCGTCGGCGACGACTTCGAGTCACTTCGCTGGTTCTGGCTGCCCGACGAGATCCGCGCGACCGTCGAGGCCCGGTGATGCCGACCAAAGCGAGATCGCACCTTGTGCTTGTGGCCGTGTTCGCTGCCGTAGGCGTCATGGCCTGCTCGGGACCTGACGCGAGTCGACAGTTCAGCGCAGTCCTCCAATTCTCGGCAGAAGCTGTCCCGTTGCCGGTCGTCCTGCAGGATGAGACCGGCCAGGTGACGCGGATCGAATCGGCGCCCATGGATCCGGCCTCTCCCTACGCAGGGCTAACGGTACGGGCGGATCCCGGCGATCCGAACGCCTTCCTCGTCAGCTGGCTCGGGGGCACCTGTGACAACGACGCCGCGCTCACGTTCAAGCGGTCCGCAGACGGCTACGTGCTGAACGTCGCGATCCACGGGAAGCTTGGTCTTGGTTGCACCGCGGCGGGTGTGGCGCGGGACGTCCGGATCGTCACCGCGACCCCGATCCCTGTCGCCTCGATCGTCGCCGCCGGTCATCCGTAGCGACGCGCCACCGTGGTCGATTGGACTGGAACAAGGAGGGAGCCGATGGAGCATGACGAGGCGATGGGCGCGATCCAGGCGGTCACCGCGGCGTTCGACCGGCACGACCTCGACGAGATCCTGCGCCACTTCGCCGACGACGCCGTCTTCGAGGGACCGCGCGGACCGGATCGATGGGGCCAGCGATTCGTCGGCAAGGACGAGATCCGCGCGGCGTTCGCGAGCCGCTTCTCGGGCATCCCTGACATCCGTTACACCGACGACGAGCATTTCGTCGACGGTGATCGCGGAGCGTCGGAGTGGACGTTGTCGGGCACGACGACGGCCGGTCAGCGGATCGAGGTCCGCGGTTGCGACCTGTGGTCGTTCCGGGACGGGCAGATCGTGAAGAAGGACTCGTTCTGGAAGATCCGGACGCCCGAGTGATGTCAATCCTTTCGCGGATCGCCGACTTCCTTCGCGGTTCCACGAAGCCGGCGGCGTCCGTCGCGCCGCGCCGTGCTCGCCGCGCCGCGGCCCGGGCGCGCCACCACGTGACCGGCGTGTCGGCCTGGACCGCCGCGGATCGGCGCATCGACTCGTCCGGATCCCGTGAGGTCCAGGACGTCGCGCCGGGGACGCCCGGGTCGTTCGGCTCGCAGCGCACGATCGACGACGATTGAGGAACGGGCGCCGCCGTCGAGACTCCGGACACGATCTGACCGATCGGGGTGGTACGGTCCCCGACATGAGCAGACCGCTTCTCGCCGACGCCTTCGGCCATCACGTCTGGGCGACGATTCGCGTGTTCGACGCGTGCCTCGCCCTCGCGCCCGCGCAACTCGACACGACCGTCCCGGGCACCTACGGATCGATCATCGACACGCTCCGCCACCTTGTGGGCGGCGACTGCGGCTACCTCCACGCCCTGACCGGCGGACGCACGTCCGAGATCGATGATGAGCACATGGACCTCGCGGCGCTCCGCGCGCAGATGGCAGCCAACGGGCCGGAGTGGGCGGCCATCGTCGCCGACGACATCGACCCGGACGCCGACGTCGTCCGCCATCGCGACGACGGGACCGACAGCCACGCCCCGATGGGCATCCGCCTCGCCCAGGTCCTCCACCACGGCACGGACCACCGCAGCCAGATCTGCACGGCCCTCACGTCGCTCGGCGTCACGCCACCGGAGATCGACGTCTGGGACTTCGCCGACCAGGATGGCCGGCTCACGGTGACGACCGCCACGTCCTGACGCGGACGACCCGCTCCCTCAGTACCGCCGGCCCTTCTGGCGGACCAGGTCAAAGGACGCGGTGTCGGCAATCGCCATCACGGCCATCGTGCCGGCCTGGACCGGGTCGCTGACGACAAGATCGACGTGGTCAGTGATCGAGCCGACCATATTCAACGCGATGATCGGAACGCCGACGGCGCGGAGCTCGTCGGCGGCGTCCGCGATGTCGCCGCCCAAGAAACATCCGGCCCGGGCGAGGGGGCGGGCGCGCGGCAGGTCGGCGACCGCCCGGACGGCCGCGGCGATGTTGGCCTCGCCGACGAGCGGGATCGTGTCGACGCTGATCCGCTCGCCGCGCAGGTTGTGGCGATCGGCCTCGCTCACCGCGCCGAGCGCGACCTGGGCGACCTGCGCCCCGCCGCCGACGACGATCACGCGTTTGCCGAAGATCGTCGCGAGGGCCCGCGTCCGGCGGATCGCCTGGATCTCGGGCAGGCCTTCGAGCGCGTCGAGGAGCTCGTCGGCCGTCAGGCCCTCGACCTCGACCTCGATCTCGGACTGGGCCGGGTCGGTGTCCAGGGTGCGGATCGTGGCAATCGTCCGGATCCGGCCGCCGCGCTCGGCGATCCGGCTGGCCACCGCGACCACGGCATCGGCGCCCTCGAGCAGGTCAATGCGGGCGGCGGCGGCGCTCGTCTCGGGATCGGTGGCGGCCACGGCGGAGAGTGGGGCGCCGGCCTAGCGGCCGACGATGTCCGCGATCGACATCCGACCGGGGTCGGGCGAGCCGTCCGCCCCGTCGGCGTCGTGGGCCTCGTAGGCGATCCCGGCGGCGTCGAAGGCGGCCCGCGTCTCGGCGGCGTTGCTCGTCTCGAGCATCAACTCGCCATCGGTGTCCTCGGCGATGCCGACGATCCCGGCGATGTTCACCCCGCGATCGGCGAGCGCGGTGGCCATCCGGGCGAGCGCACCCGGCCGATCGTCGAGCTTGACCGTGAACCAGACCGTCACCCGGGCACCTCCTTGTCGGGCGATGGTACCCGGCCCGCGTGACCGAGCGCCGCTACGATCCGTGTCATGCCCGACCTGACCGTCCAGATCTTCGGTCACGATCGCGACCACGGGACGCGCGCGGCCGTCCGGTTCTTCAAGGAGCGGCGCGTCCTGATCCACCAGGTGGACCTGACCCGCAAGCCGATCGCCCGTGCCGAGCTTCGCCGCTTCACCGACAAACTCGGGGCGCGCGCGCTGCTCGACGACACCTCCAAGGCGTACCGCGACAGCGGCCTCGGCTACATGCGCCCCGACGATGTCGAGATCGTGGAGCGGCTGCTGGCGACGCCCGCCCTCCTCCGGCTACCTCTCGTCCGATTCGGGAACGAGGTCGCGGCCGGGCGCGACGAAGCCGCATGGAAGCGACTGGTGGACCGCTCGTAGCCGGACGCCACCCGGGTTCCGAACGTTTGTTGGGACAAAATCGCATCGCCGTTCGTTAGTGTTCGTATGGAGCCATTCGAGGCGGCGATGGGCGAAGAGACGGGCTGGTCCGGCGATCAACGGAGCGCGGCCTCGACCGATCGGACCGCGACGTTCGAGGCGGTCTACCGGGCGCACTACGCAGACGTCTACCGCTATGTGCTCCTCAAGACCCGTGGCGGCGATGTCGACGAGATCGTGTCCGAGACCTTCAGCCGCGCCCTCGTCGCCTGGCGCTCCGGTCGCGGCCCTGCGGGCCACGCGGTCCCGTGGCTGTTGACGATCGCGCGGCGCCTCATGGCCGACCGGTTTCGTCGCGGGCGGCTTATTCGCTGGATCAGGCTCGTCGTGCCGGGCACATCCGAGCGCACGCCGACCGCGCGAACAGCGGGAGCCGAGCCGACCGACGCCGTCGACTTCTGGCTCTGGATCGATGCACTGACCCGGGTCCTGCCTGCACGGCAGCGCGACGTCCTCTTCCTTCGCTATCAGAGGGACCTCACCGATGAGGACATCGGCGAGATCCTCGGGCTGTCGGCATCGGGCGTTCGAACGCTCGTGGCCCGTGCCCTCGGCGGGCTTCGCAATCACCCGGAGTTGTGGCGATGATCCAGCCGACCGACAACGAGCTCTGGCGTGGGGTCGAGAGGCGTCTGGCTGCCGTCGAGGCGCTTATTCCCGACGCGCCACACTGGACCGGGCCTGACGAGGCAACAACCGAAGGCTTGCTGCGAGTGGTTCCGAAGGTCCGGATCCAGGCCCGCTCGAGACAGTCGACAGTCGACGTCCGTCGGTGGATCGCGCTCGGCGCCGTCGCCGTGGTTCTCGTCGTTGCCTTCCGCGTGATTGGCCCGTTGAGCGGCGCCGGAGCGAATCCCTCCCCGCCTCCAACGATCCCGGTCGTCCCGTCGCCCACGATCGCGCCGCCGTCGGCCAGTTCGTCGGCCGTCCTGCCCTCGGCCGCGCCGACATTCCGCAATCTCGGCATCGCGTTCAAGGAGATGCCGGCGTGGCTGGTTCCCGCCGACGGCGTCGTGAGTGACGGTGGTAGCAGCGAGGATGGCTACTGGGGCACCAAGTACACGGTGCCACGGCCGCAAGCCGAGCTGGTCGCGGATCTCGTGGGAGCACTCGGCACCAAGGACGTCCGCGTCACGACGAGCGGGGCGGCGCCTGATGTCGTGACCATCCGGAGTACGGGGGTGGCTCCCTCGATTTTCATCACCGTGAAACCGTCAACCGGCGGTTCCGTCGTCGACATTGAACTCGATCGACGTGGCTCATGACAGGGAGGTGGAGGACATGATGGTCAACGGCAGGCGATCTCCGAACCGACTCCGGCACGGACGCGATGTGCTCATCGCCGGTGCGGCGGTTGCCATGCTGGCACTCGCACCGACGGTCGCCGAGGCGTCAAGCCCGACGATCGAACGTTTCGCCGTCGCGGCCGACCTGCGCCTGAACCTGACGAGCGACGAGATCTGCGGGTTCGAGGTCTGGCAGCGGATCTCCGGGACGATCATCGTCCAGGTCCACGTTGCGGCGGACGGCACCGTCCTCGAGCGGGACGTCATCCCGGGCACGTTCATCTCCGTGTTCTACAGCCGGGACGCGGCCGGCAACGCCACCGGCAAGGAGCTCAGGGCGCGCTCGGCCGGAACGCAGACCCTGGCAATCGCCCCGGACGGCTCCTTCAGCTATCGCGAGAGCGGAAGTCACGACCGCATCGTCGCGCCCAGCCAGGGGATCATCATGGGGACCATCGGCCACCTCGCGGATGTCTATGAGGCCTCGACCGACACCGAGACGATCCTCGTTGGTGGCAGCCACCAGATCACTTTCGAGGCGCTGGCGAACCTCTGCGATCCGCTTCGCCCCGAGGCCTGAGGTCGGCCGCCCAACGCGCGAGGCGCCTGCCTCACGTCCGCCAACGCCTCAACTCGAGCCAGCCGAGGGCGGCCCCGACGACGACGCAGGCCGCCCCGATCACGGTCCAGCGCGGATCGCCGACCATGAAGCTCCGCCCGGCGAGCAGGCCGGTCCCCTGGCCGACCCAGACGAGGCCGATCGCAACGAGAATGAACGCCAGAATGGTGCGAGTCCGGATCATCGTGTCTCCTGTCAGGGGAATGCTAGACCCATGAACGACGAACGACCCGCGGACGATCCGCGCGACGCGACGACGACAGAGCCGACGACGAAGCCGACGGCCGTGGCCGACGCCGGCCAGGGCGCGGGGCCGCCGACCGGCGGCGAGGCCGGTCCGGGCGGACCCGAGCGCCGGAGTGGCCGGATCGTGATGCGCCGCGACGCCGCCGAGCGGATGGGCAAGCCGACCGGGACCGAGGACGAGAAGCTCCTGGAGCGCCAATCGTCCAACCGCGGCCGGCCGGCGTTCCTCGACAGCGACCCGTGGCGGGCCCTCCGGATCCTGAGCGAGTTCGTCGAGGGCTTCGATGCGCTGGCCGCGGTCGGGCCGGCGGTCACCATCTTCGGCTCGGCGCGCGCGAAGCCGGAGTCGCCCGATTACGAGCTCGCCCGGGGCATCGCCAACGGACTCGCGCAACGGGGCTTCGCGATCATCACGGGTGGCGGCCCGGGGATCATGGAGGCGGCAAACCGCGGCTGC
>JANLYK010000137.1:0-3471 GCA_031365595.1 Chloroflexota bacterium
GGAGCGCTCGGCGATGCTCTCCAGGCGATCGATGCCTATATCAGCGCCGATGTCGCCACCGCCCCGATTCGCGAGGATGTCCGCGAGGCGGTGCTCGCCGATGGCATCCGCCACCTGATCATCGTGGGCCTCCGGGTCGCCGGTCGGCAGACCGGGATCCTTGGCCTCGGCTGGCGCCACGAGAAGCCGGACGAGCCCTCGTCGTCGATCGTGCTCCAGGCAGCGGCGGTCATCGCATCATCGATCGAGAACGCCCGACTACTCGACGCGGTCGAGCAGGGATTGGCGGCCGAACGCCTCCTGACCCGCCGGATGCGTGCCCTCGTCGAGCTGACCCGCTTGCCTGAGGCCGTGGGTGAGGATGCGACGGCGTGGGAACGGATCGTTCGGGAGATCGGAACCGAGGTGGCCGCGGATGCCACGGTCATCGGGTTGCGGTCCGGGAATCAACTGACCCTGGCCGCAACCAATGGGGCCGAGGCCAGCTGGGCCAGGCGCCTCATGGATCGCCCGATCGACACAGTCCCCATCGTCTCGCGGCTGGCCGCGGGCGGCCAGGCGACGATCGTATCGCTCGACTCGGGCGACGTCACCGAGGCGGCGAGAGGTGCCCTCGTCGCCGCCGGGTTCCAGTCGATGGCCGCGCTCGCCGTCCGCGAAGAGGGCGAGCTCGTCGGCGTCGTCTTCGCTCTGTTCCGACGCACGATCGACAAGCTCGAGATCGACGTTCGGACCCTGGACGCGATCGGCCGGGTGCTCGACATCTCCTTCGCGAACCGCCGCCTTCGAGAGGGCGTCGTGGCCAGCGAGCGTCGGTATCGGGAACTGTTCGAGGGCTCACCGGATGCGCTCCTGGTCCAGTCGATCGATGAGATTGTCCTCGACGCGAATCCGGCCGCCCTTCGGCTGTATGGCGACGCGCTCATCGGACAGCCGGTCGAGCGGCTTGTGGTCGCGGATGCGGCGTCACCGGAGGGCGTGGCCCGGCCCGAGGACGTGACCCAGTACACCGGCGTTGGCCGACGGCTCGACGGGACGACGTTTCCCCAGGAAATCGACCTGCGCCCGATCGAGATCGCCGGCGATCAGCACATCCTCGCGATCGTTCGCGACCTCACCGAGCGCAGTCAGATGCAGGCCGAGCTCATCCAGGCGCAGAAGATGGAGGCGATCGGGATGCTGGTCGCCGGTGTCGCCCACGAGCTCAACAATCCGCTCGCTTCGATCGTTGCGTTCAGTCAGCTGATCCGGACGGATCCCGGGTTGCCCGACGATCTCCGTCGCCAGGCCGACCTGCTCGTCCAGGAAGCGAACCGGACGCGGACGATCGTCAAGAACCTGCTCGACTTCGCCCGACAGCGGCCGCCCGAACGAACTCCGACCGACCTCCGGGCCCTGGTCGACAACGTCCTCGGCCTGCAGTCGTACATCATGTCCCGGAACCGGCTCGAGGTGGACGTGGACATGCCGTCCGACCTCCCCCTCCTCTCGGTCGATCGGTCGCAGCTCCAGCAGGTCCTGATCAACCTGACGGTCAACGCGGCCCAGGCGATCCAGGAGCTGCGGCGGCCCGGTCGGATCGTGATCGCCGTCCGCGAGGTCGGCGGCACCGGCCCGCGGATGATCCGGATCTCCGTCGCCGACGACGGCCCGGGTGTGGACCCCGCTATGGTCAGCCGGCTGTTCATGCCGTTCGCGACAACCAAGCAACCCGGCACCGGAACCGGTCTCGGGCTGTCGGTCTCGTTCGGCATCGTGACCGGTCACGGTGGCACGCTTCGATACGAGGCGAATCCGGGCGGTGGCGCCGTCTTCGTCATCGAGCTGCCCGTTGGCGAGCCGGACCAGGACAGCGTGGCGGTTGCGGCGGAACCCGACGCACGCCCGGGAAGTCGCGCCCCGGCGCCACCGATCGCCACCTCGGGAGGCAAGCCGCACGGATCCGCGCAGTCGCCCGGCGTTCGCCCGAGCCGGATCCTTGTCCTCGACGACGAGTCATCGATCCGGGACGTCCTCGCGCGCGTCCTCAAGCGGGCCGGCTACGCGCCGATTCTGGCCGCATCCGGCGCCGAAGCCCTCGAGCTCGTCGCCGCCGATCCGCCCGACGCGATCCTGTGCGACCACCGGATGGCCGGCATGGACGGGACGGAGTTTCACGCAGCCGTCATGGCGATCGCTCCCCACCTCCGGTCGCGCTTCGTGTTCATGAGCGGCGACGTTCTCAATCCCGAGCTGCACGAGTTCGCCGAGGCGGTTGGCGCCCACCTCCTGGCGAAGCCGTTCGACATCGCGACGGTCGGCGCGACGATCGCGGCGCTCCTGTCGGTCGAGGCCGGCTGACCGCGACGGTCCGGCCCGGTTCGATCGCGCCGGGCGGTCAGCCTCGCGGGTAGGCGTGGAAGCCGCGGCCCGTCTTCTGGCCGAGGTGGCCCGCCTCAACCAGATCGGCGAGGACCCGTGGCGGCGCGAAGTGCTCCTGCCCGAACCCCTCGAACAGCACGCTCATGATTCCAAGGCACACGTCAAGGCCGATGAAGTCGGCCAGCTCGAGCGGGCCCATCGGGTGGTTCAGTCCAACCTTCGCCCCGGTGTCGATGTCGTCCGCGGTGCCCAGGCCCTCTTCGAGCGCCCGCATCGACTCGGCCAGGAACGGCATCAGGATTCGGTTGACGATGAACCCGGGTCGATCCGCCGAGACGATGACCTGCTTGCCGAGCTCGGCGGCGAGGTTCCGGATCGCCGTCTCGGTTGCGTCCGAGGTGGCCGCCCCGCGGATCAACTCGATCAAGGGCATGACGGGAACCGGGCTGAAGAAGTGCATCCCGAGGAACCGGGTGCGGCGCGCTTCGCCGACCGCCGCGGCGAGCGTGTCGATGGCGATCGACGTGGTGTTCGAGGCGAAGATCGCGTCGGCCGGCGCGCGCTGGACAAGCTCGGCCCACAAGGCCGACTTGACGGCCAGGTCCTCGAAGACGGCCTCAACGATGAGGTCCACGTCGGCGGCCGTGTCGAGGTCGGTGGTCGGCTGGATCCGGGCGAGGATCTCGTCGCGCTCGCCCGCCTCCAGGCGTCCCTTCGCGACCGCGCGCTCGAGATTGCCGGCGATCCGCTCGCGACCCGCGTCCGCCTTGGCCAGATCCGGCTCGTACAGCGCGACCGACCGGCCGGTCGAGGCGAGAACCTGGGCGATGCCGTGGCCCATGAGACCGGCGCCGGCGACCAGGGCCCGCTCGTTCGTCATCGGCCGAGAGTAGCGGGAATGGCCCGGCCCAGCCCGCCCTGGCGCGAGCCGACGACAAGGAGCACGCAGCCCAGCGCCGAGACCACGCCCGCGACGAGGAAGCCGAGCGAGTAGCCACCGAGCTCGGCGACGCCGCCCAGGACGACCGGCGCGATCCCGAATGACACGTCGAGGAACAGGGTGGCGGTGCCCACGACCGTGCCGCGTTCGTCGGGCGGCACTCGCGAGAC